>JAKUPR010000002.1:12103-21398 GCA_022450585.1 Anaerolineales bacterium
ATGTACACGGCCAGTCAGATCACCTTTCGCTTTTGCACGTACGTGAACATTTGAAATTACTGGATCGTTTTGGGGGTTTAGAAGATAACCGTGACGAATTAGGTGCAGAGGTCCGCGAGCTTAATTCTGTACGGGCTCAACTGTCCGACCTTCGATCTAGGGAGCGTGAGTTGGCGCAGCGTGTCGATTTGTTAAGATTTAACCTTAACGAGATTGACGTGGTTGCGATTTTGCCCGGAGAAGAAGATGTGCTGGAAGAGGAACTTACTCGACTGGCTAATGCAGAAAAGCTAGTTGAGTTGACGGAGATGGCACTTCGGTTAGTTGGGGAGGGTGATCTGGCCGATGGACCGCCGGCAGCTGGCGACTTACTTGGACAGTTGGCACAATCCCTAGAACGTCTGGAACGCATCGACGTGGGAGTACATGAACAGCATGTGCTTGCACAGTCTCTTTTAGAGCAATTACGTGATTTAACTGGCGACCTGGTTGCTTACCGCGATAGGATAGAGTTCAATCCCATTCGATTGATTGAGGTTGAAGCGAGGCTCAGTTTGATTAAAGAATTGACGCGAAAATATGGACCAGATGTTACCGATGTTCTGGAGTATGCAAAGAGTGCGCGGTCTGAATTAGAGAATATCACTGGGTTGGATGCACGCATCAATGATTTAGTCACGAGGGAGTTAGCATTACTTGAGTCGGTCGGTAATGTGGGTGTTGCACTCTCACTGAAACGGCGCGAAGTGTCTGGAAAGTTGGCAAAGCTGGTGATGGCGTCTATGTCTGATCTGAATATGGATGGAGCCCGGTTTTCAGTCGATATCGACTGGCGTGATGACTCGGAGGGGGTGCTGGTTCAGGATGGGCGGCGGGTGGGCGTTGATGTCAGCGGTTTGGACCGCGTGGAGTTTCTTGTTGCTCCCAATCCGGGTGAAGGCCTGCAGCCAATCGCGAAAATTGCATCGGGTGGCGAGACTTCACGCCTTATGCTTGCGCTGCGGGATGTGCTGTCACAGGCAGACCATAAGCCGACCCTTATTTTTGATGAGATCGATCAGGGTGTCGGGGGGCGTTTAGGTGCAATTATTGGTCGGAAGTTGTGGGGTCTGACTGCTTCGCATCAGGTACTTTGTATTACACATTTGCCACAGCTAGCTGGTTACGGCGACATTCATTTTAAGGTGGCAAAGGAGATGCGTGGGAATCGCACGCTCACCAGGGTGTTCGTGGTAGAGGGTGCAGATCGTGTGGAGGAGCTTTCTCAGATGGTGGGTTCTCCTGGAGAAGCTATGCGGGAAAGCGTGACCAGCTTGTTGGCAACCGCGGAGCGCGAAAAAGAAACTAGTGCTATAAGGTAAGCTACAGAAGGATTTAGAATACTATCCATTTCAATCTGGGAGACGGCAGCGACTCTTTTTTGGAAATGTTTCAGAGAACCGGTTGTATTATTGCGCCATTACCTACCGACAGTGGTTGTCGTCGTGTCGGTTCATAAATTGCGAGTATAGGAGTGTGAAAGATGATGAACATGGATAAGGCAGTAGGTGATATTGTATTGCTGGTCCTGAGGGATGGTATGCCTCTCCAGGGACTGGGCATTCGTCAGAAGAAGATTTATGTGCGTGTACAGGGACATGACCCAATCGGGTTGTGGATCGAATTGCCGGAGTATCAGCTCCCGCAATTGGCTCATTCTTCGGAAGGACCGGCGCGGGAAGTTACCGCCGTTGGCTGTGCTCTTGCCCCGTGGTCAGTTGTCGAATCTATAGTGCACTTCCCTGATTTAGAAGGATTTGATTTCCCCCATCCTGAGGTGGACTCACTTGGATTTAAGGTGGGGTAGAATGCTACCTTCAGTAGCAGTGAAACTAAAGCATATAGGGCAGGTGGGACTTGAACCCACATGGGTTTCCCCCGCGGATTTTAAGTCCGCTGCGTATGCCAATTCCGCCACTGCCCCTCAAGCAATTGTAGCTAGCTCGAGGATTTAGTCAATAACCTATAGTGTTGGCCCGTTTCCGCCGTTAATGTACTTAATAGCTTCATCTACGGTAGTCAGTGGTGTGCGCAGCTGATGTTTTGCGCGGCTGACATCTAGAGTTAGGTTTGAGGGTCGGATTAGGTCACTCTCTTCTTGCAGCGCGGGACGCACGTTAGGATTTGGTTTCAAACCGAGCATTGCTAGCATTTTCACCCCAAATTCCCACCGGTTTATCGGCTTTGGCGATGCGATGTTGAGCATGCCAGTGTAGTCTCCGGCTGCAAGTTCAAGGAGGGCATGTGCAAGTGTGTTTACCCAAATAGGGCAACGTAGTTCATCGGTGAAGAGATATACGGGTTCCCCGGATGTGTTATGAGTAAGCAGCCAGCGTGTCTGGTGGTCCAAAGGTTCTGTGCCAAAGATTAGTGAAGTACGAACAACGACTGAGTGCGGGCAATGTTCCAAAATTATGTTTTCGGCTGTAGCCTTGGCTTCACCATATAGGCTCAACGGATTTGGTTTAGCATCATCCTTGTAAGGTGCGTGATTGCCATCCAGCACCGAATCTGTCGAAACGTGTACTAATCGGACTTCGTGTTCTGCGGCTGCTGTCGCTAGGTTATGTGCAGACGGCACAATAGAGGTCTCCGATCGATTGGAGCATGCGGTGTGGATAATTGCCGTCGGGCGCTGTTCCGAAATCGTCGTGCGCACGGCGTGGGCATCACACAGATCAAGTTGTAGTTTGCTACCTGGGAGACTGGGGTCAGGCCGGCTGAAATGCCAGCTCCCAGTCAAATCCCAATCATTGGCAAGTGCTGCCACACGGTGACCTAGGTGTCCTGCAATTCCTGTTAGCAGCAGCTTTCTGGACCGAATGCTCATCGGGATTGCTACGCGTTCCTGCGGTACAGAGCGTCACGAGCAGCTACTTGCTCTGCTTCTTGTTTGCTGTTTCCACTACCGACGCCATAGCGGTGGTTCCCGACGATCGCTTCCACGGTAAACTTTTTGGCATGGTCCGGTCCGCTTTCCTCAATGGTGGCGTAGTGCGGAGTTTCTCCCATTGCGCTTTGCGCCCATTCCTGAAAGCTGCTTTTGGCATCCAAATGGCTTTGACTTTCCAATATTCTCAGAGCCATCGGAAGTAGTAAAGGTTGTAGGAATGCGATCACTGCGTCTATGCCTGCGTCGATATAAAGTGCGCCTACTAGGGCTTCAAAGGTAGCGCATAACAAGGCGTCCCGTTGGCGTCCTCCAGTTTCTTCCTCGCCGCGACCAAGCAGCAAAGCCTCGCCGAGGTCGAAAGAGCGTGCCAGCTGTGACAATTGTTCAGTGCGTACAAGTGCGGAACGAAGTTTGGACAACTGTCCTTCATCAAATTCGGGAAACTGTTCAAAAAGTGCAGTAGTGGTGACAAAATCAATAACTGCATCTCCTAGAAACTCAAGGCGTTCGTTGTCTTCAGTGAGCTGCCGATTTTCGTTTATAGTGGAGCGGTGAGTAAGCGCGAGTTGAAGCAAATCCGGTTGGCGGAAGTCTAGGCCAAGACGCTGCTGTAGCGCGTCCAAATCAGTCATGCATATATTTCTTAAAGACAAGTACTGAATTGTGACCACCGAATCCAAAGGAATTGCTCATGGCCACCTTTATGGGAATCTCTCTGGTTTTGTTAGGAACATAGTCGAGGTTGCATTCAGGATCTGGGGTATGATAATGGATGGTGGGCGGAGCTAGCTGCGACCTAATAGCTTGTATGCAAAATAGGGCCTCCAGAGAACCGGTTGCGCCCATCATGTGTCCTGTCATAGATTTCGTGGATGATACAGCTAGTTCGCGAGCGTGTTCTCCAAACACAGTTTGGATTGCGCGCGTCTCAGCGGCGTCATTAAGCTGTGTGGCCGTGCCATGCGCATTAATGTAATCGATTGAGGTTATATCAAGTTTAGCCGTATCGATTGCCTGGCGCATGGCTAAAGCTCCACCAACCCCGTCCTCATGTGGTGCCGTAATGTGAAAGGCATCACCAGTGACTCCGTAGCTGACCATTTCCGCTAGGATATTAGCTTCACGTGCTTGGGCAGAGTCTAGACTCTCGAGCACCAGAACGGCGGAGCCTTCACCCATTACAAGTCCGTCGCGGTTTTTGTCAAACGGTTGTGGTGTCATCGAGTAATCATCATTGCGTCGGCTCATTGCACCCAGTCTATCGAAAGATGCCACGGCAACGGAGCAAATTGTAGCTTCTGCTCCACCTGCCAACATGACATCAGAGGCCCCATTCTTGATGTATTGCCAGGCCAACCCAATTCCATCGGAGCTGGATGCGCATGCAGATGATACTGAAAGGGCTGGCCCTTTTGCCCCGATATCTATGGCTACTAATCCGCTTGGTCCATTTGGCATCATCATAGGAATGGTAAAGGGGCTGGCGCGTCTTGCCCCACTCTTATCAATCACACGAACGGTATTCTCCAGAGTACATATGCCACCAATAGCTGAACTAATAATCACTCCTACCCTGTATTCGTTTTCCTCTGATATTTGTAGTCCAGAGTGCTGGAGGGCCTCTGCTGCTGCGGTGGCAGCAAGCTGCTGGCAGCGGTCTCGACGCCGAGCTTCGGCGGAGTTCATAGACTCTGTTGGGTTAAAACCTTTTACTTCGCACGCTATCTTGACGAGGAAACCACTTGTATCAAACAGTGTGATTGGCCCAACTCCACTAACGCCATTAATACAGTTATCCCAACTTTCTTGCGCAGTCAGTCCAATAGGACTGACTGCACCTATTCCAGTGATTACAACACGTCTCATTGTATAAAATCTAGTTGTCTGGGCGCACATCGCCGGTTCGCGATTGGCCAGTGCGCTGGTTTGAATATGACGTTCTCTCGTTTTGGTTGCAAACTACTTATATTATAGACTGGCTTGTCGCATTCGGGAATGTTGGGTTGGAACTCGAAGGGTACAGGCTACTCCATATTGCCCCATGGTTGAATGAAATTCTCGGGTTCAACTCCTAACGAGTGAGCGATTCGGGTGATGTAGTTGAAATAAGCAACCACTTGTGCAGCATCATGAATGGCACGGTCATCAAACCCGTGTGTGCGCAGTTGATCCAAGTCTCTTGTTCCCATATTGCTTTGCCGTAAAGTTAGTTCAACAGCAAAGTGGCAGAGGGCCCTGTCTGCCGTCTTTAGTGGTGCGCTTCGCCAGTCCCTTACGATAGAGTGCACTAGATCATCATTTAGAGATTCGTTGTCTGATTTCTCGGCGATCTCTGCCCGGAGATCGTGCGCATGCGATTGGATTCAATAATGGCACTCCAACTCTGCAGCTACCACCGTGGCAATCAGCTCTCGCTGCATACGGGATAGAGGAGATTTAGCTTGCATGATGGCGTTGTATTGGGCCATGCTACTGCGCAGCACGCGTGGATTGATGCTCATTATCTGCACGATATGCCACAGCCTGCCGGCCCTTGCTATGGCTTTGTCATATTCTTGCTTCAGTAGGCCGGTAGCCTTTTGCAACGGAATCTGTTCTATCCAGGGCATTATGATAATGACATCAGAAAAACCGATTTCTATGTCTAAGGAGTCCTATTTAAGAGGACGTGTCCGTGGATGTGTCCGTTTCTCTTGAATCGGTCTGGAGCACCTCACGTTGTTTAGCACCTTTTTGGGCTGGGCCTACTATGCCAGCCTCCTCCATTGCGTCTATGAGTTTGGCTGCACGAGTGTATCCGATGCGAAGACGTCGCTGTAACATCGAGATAGACGCGCGTTTGTCGGCGCGGACTGTTTCTATTGCCTTAGAAAAGAGCTCATCGCGGCCGGATTCTGCAGCTAGGGTTTCCATATCGTCCCAAAGGTCTTTTGTTGGCTCGTTGTCTCTCGTGTTGTCATTGTCTTCGTGCTTCGTGGTGCCCACTGTTTCAGTGTCGGGTGAGGCCTTGTTATTGAATCCTCGCCAGTGCCGAACCAGCTTGCGTAGCTCAACATCAGATACGAATGTGCCCTGCATGCGTAGTGGCTGTGGAGCATCTGGGGCCTGAAAGAGCATATCTCCACGTCCGAGCAGTTGCTCAGCCCCCGGCTGGTCCAGTATGACACGGCTGTCGATTAGAGAGGCCACAGCGAACGCAACGCGTGCTGGGAAATTGGCTTTTATGAGTCCAGTGACCACCTCGACTGAGGGGCGTTGCGTTGCAATAATCATGTGAATTCCAGTGGCGCGCGCCATCTGGGCCAGTCTTGTTAAGATGCGCTCTGTATCTTCTGGAGCAACCATCATCAGGTCCGCAAGCTCATCTACCACAATAACTAGGTATGGCAAATGTTCTTCATTATCATCATCTCCAACGCGTTGGTTGAAGTCTTCTATGTTTCTAGCCCCTATCTCTGCAAACTTGGTATAACGATTGTCCATCTCTCGTGCAATCCATTGCAGGCTTGGCACCACCTTATTCAAATCCACAATTACTGGTACCAATAGATGTGGGATATGGCGATATGTTGTCAACTCAACCCGCTTTGGGTCAATCATTAGCATTCTTAACTGGTCAGGGGAATTGCGGAGCAAAAGCGTAGCAATAATGCCGTTAACACACACACTCTTGCCTGATCCCGTGGTGCCGGCAATCAGTAAGTGCGGCATGGTTGCTAGGTCTGTGCAGACGGCTCTTCCGGAAACGTCTTGTCCTAGACAGAGTGCCAGAGGCGTGTTAAGTTTCTGGAATTCTTTCGAGTCCATCAAGTCGCGCAGAGCGACTTGTGAGCTCTCAGTATTGGGTACTTCGATGCCTACTACTCCTTTGCCAGGTACAGGTGCTTCTATACGGATTGAAGCAGCCGCTAGGGCCAGAGCCAGGTCGTCAGCCAACTTTGATATTTTGTTTACCTTGACCTTGGTGCGTTTACCTCCTCGCGTGGTTACGAAATCAGGCTCCACCCCAAACTGTGTGATTGTTGGTCCTCTATTAATTTCAATCACTCTCCCTGGTGCACCAAAAGATTCCAGCGTCTCTTCAATTGTTTGCGCCCTCTGTCGGTCGTATTCGTCATCCACCGTCAATTCTGTACCGATGGACAAGATATCTTCGACCATGGGTAGCGTCCAATTACGCAATCTATCATCTGCTGGTGTCTCCGGACTGGTAATTACATTTTCGCTGTCTTCAGAAACTTCGGTGGTTTGGTCGCTTCTGCGGACAATCCCTTGCTCACCAAGCCGTCGTTTTGGAGCCGGCATAGAGTTGCTCTTTGTTCCTATGTCTTCCGCCTCCTCTAGGGGAATCTGCTGTCCATCATGTTTGCCATCGGTCTGCTGGCGTGAGTCTTGCCAGTGCGCGTTTGCATTTTGGATTATATTGGCTAGTTGACCTATTGATGTCCCAAAGGTCAATATGAGCGACACAAAAATCCAAGCTATTAGAGCGACCAGTGCGCCTATTTTTCCCAATCCCTGAACAAGAGACAACAGAAGGTATTGTCCTACTACGCCCCCGCTTGTGACATTCGTTCCCAAAGATGCGTGCAGTGCGATAAGCAGCAAAAGAGCACCAAGCACTTGCTCGGGTCGAATGCGAGGCAACTGTTCAGAGAATTGTCGGAGCATTACCCATATTCCTAAAGCTAGACAAAGTAATGGTGCAACAAAACGTCCCAGTCCGAAAAAATTATGGAGGGCTTGCACCACTCGTGTGACAATGGCACTGTTAGTTGGGGATAACAACGCCAGTAACAGTATTATCCCGGTCAGTGCCAGCAATACTCCCACTATGTCCAGCTTCTGCTGGCCTTTTATGCTGCCCCGCTTGGGAGTGCCTAACTGTTTTTTTCGGCCTCTGGAGACGGATTTTCGCCCTGTCTTTTTACTCACTTTTCGTGGCTTTGTCGTTAAGTTTGGCTTATACCTTAGAATGACTAGGATTATAGCACGTCGGAGATTGGCGATTGATTGCAGGCTTCAGTCGCGCACGTGGCATCAGTAGCCCTCTTCGTGCTAAAATCTGGCATCATAGGTTGACAATGTCTATCAGTATTGCGGAAATTACGACTTTTCTAGAGAGCCACCATCTATTTGCGATGCTGCCATCATCGACACTTGAGGATCTGGCGCGCAAATGTGAATTTCACGAATATGGGTCTGGAGAGGTGGTTTACACTGCGGGAGATGAAGCGATCGCGCTTTACCTGATTTATTCAGGGGGGGTTGTGTTGCACAATGATGCCTCCGTTTCTAATGGAATCGATGGGGATGGACGGCAGTTGACACGATTACAAGGAGGAGAATTCTTCGGGGGTCGAGTGCTTCTAGATGGGTCTCGCCAACTTGACACTGTCAGGGCGTTGCAGCCGACTATTGTCATAGTTTGTGATCGCGATGTTGTGGCTATGTTGGTACGCAAGTATAGACCGTTATTGGAACGCATTAGATTACACAATCGTTCCATCCATCTTTTACGCACGCGTGGTAGACAAGCAGGTTTGCAATCGCTAGAGTCGGTCTCTCTTCTGTGCGTGCCGCACTGGGCTTGCCTAGTGCTGCGGATGTTTACCCCACTCTTCTTCTTGTCGGGGGCAGTGTTCGGGGCTGTTGGTCTGGCTGCAAATGGTTTCCCATGGTGGCAGGTAATTTTGGGTAGCGGCATTATATTCCCTGCCTGGATAGCACTGTTAGTAGTGGATTGGCGAGACGATGCTTATCTTGTCACTAACAAGCGGGTGGTAAGTGATGAGCGGTTGATGATAATTCACAAAACGCGAGCGGAAGCACCCCTGAAGCGTATCCGTGCCGTAGAGGTTACGCAAGGTGCTATTGCGCAGATTTTTGGGTACGGTGATGTGCTAATTCAAGCATTTGCTGGACAAGTAATCTTTCGTAATGTAGCCAATCCGAGAGCTGTGCGGGAGGTCATTTTGGATAGTGCACAGAAAGCGCGTGATGAATCTCGGGCTGTAGACCAGCAAACTATAGCGGAAACCATCCGCAGTGGGCTCGGATTGGAGTCTGTCACACCTGGGCATCCATCCATACGACAGGTGACCTCAGAATCGGATTACCCAGAAGGTGGAACTATTCTCGCTATTCTACATTATTGTTTTCCACGCATCCGTGAGCAGCGCGGTACGGCAGTTACCTGGAGAAAACATCCGCTGAAACTAATACAAAGACTTGCTGGGGGAGTACTTGGGATAGTGTTTATGTCTTTTGTGGCTATCTCTGGACCCGGTTCGGTACCGGTTTTTGTTAGTCTATTTCCTTGGGACGCGTTCCTCCTTCTAGGCTTTACTATTTTTGCCTTCG
>JAKUPR010000002.1:21408-61404 GCA_022450585.1 Anaerolineales bacterium
GCCTTCTGGGTATGGTATCAATTTGAAGACTGGCGTGCTGACGTGTACACTCTTACTCCTGAAAGGCTAATCGACTCTGAAAAGAAACCGTTACTGGGACGCCTCACCCAGCGCAGCGCGCCAATTGAATCTGTGCTTAATGTCAGTTATAGTCGTCCAGGTATTGTTGCTAATCTGTTCAATTATGGGACTGTCGTTGTTGAAACTGGAGGGGAAGCCGGAAGACTGACTTTTGACTGGGTGGGAAATCCACTCTCCGTTCAGCAGGACATTTTCCTGAGGCTGGAGGAATATTTTGACCAGCAGGAAGACGAAGAAGCGCAGCAGCGCCAACGTGAAATTGCAGATTGGTTGACTGCTTATTCTGATATAACACATTCTCCTCAAACGGATTGAGGGCTTTTTCTGGAAATCCCCTAACTATGCCTGTACTGAAAATCATCCATCCATCAAATCCCGTTCTCCGCAAGAAGGCCGCTCAAGTAACTGTCTTTGATACTGGATTGCAGAATCTGATTGACGACATGATTGAAACGATGCAGGCTGCGCCAGGAGTAGGATTGGCGGCCCCACAAGTGTCGGAGAGCATCCGTCTTTTCGTTGCTCGACTTGAAGAGGATTCCGTTGATGAAATTGACGTCGATGCCCCTAAGCAACCTATGGCTCCTGGGCTTGGCCGCACACATGTGATGATTAACCCTAAAATCACACGCTTCGTTGGTGAGGATGTAGTAGGAACTGAGGCGTGTCTATCAATACCAGGATTTCTAGGTGATGTGACTCGGCCAAATGGAATAATCATTAAGTACCTTGACCGTCAAGGTCAAAGGCGCAAACTACGTACGCACGGTTGGTTGGCGCGTGTCCTGCAGCACGAATACGATCATCTAGATGGCATCCTATTTATTGATAAGGCCGAAAAAGTCTGGCGATCGGATTCTGAAAAACATACTGAAACCGAACAAAACTGACTCTGAGAAGTATTACGTTTACACTGTCTGTCTTGACCTGAGAGATTAAGCTCAACCTCAGCAATATGGGGTATGGTAACGCGAGGATGTTCTCAAGACCCCAATGCTTACCCTACCTATTTTTCAGGGTTAGTGGTACAAATCCGCATCCTCTGATTCTGAATCGCAGTGGACAAACGTTTGTGGGTTATCCCGTGCTGATATTATAGGGGCCATCCCAAGCTATTTAGCCACCACCCTGAAGATGCTGCCAACAGTAACCCTAGAACATATCCGGCGATTACGTCCGAAAGGTAATGCACTCCCATAGAAATACGTGCAAGTGCCATCAGGGGAGAATAGATTAGCATTGCCCATTGGAACCATCCTGGACCTAGCCACATCGCCATGCCTAGCAAAAGTGCTGCCCGAGCCGCATGGCCGGAGGGAAAGGAGTGAGGGTCAGTCTTGCGATACAACTTACCCCAATGGCCGTCTGGTCGTCGACGCCGAATACTGAACTTCAATGTCATTACAATTAGACCGGTTCCGAGAATTGAACCGAACAGCATTAGCGCCCAGTACTGCCATTCCGGATCGCCCCAAATCCACACTGCTGCTAGCCCAATTCCCCAGAACCAGCTATCACCAGAGTGTGCTAGGATAGTGGAGATTGTACGTAGCACTCCAGGGTTTTCTGCGATGCACAGGCGTTGCGTCCAGAGCTTATCCGTTGCGCGCAAGCGCTCCCATCCTGTCATCAATTTGATCTTTGCTCCAGTTCTCGTTGTGCTATTTCGTATTGTTGTGGTTTGTCCACGTCCATTCCCATTTCAGGAAATGGTGTGTTAACGAATACGCCGTTCAATCCTAGGCGTCTGTGAACAATTTTGGCGGCGGTTTCAGTCGATAGCTGTCGAGTTAGTAGCAGCAGCAAGGGCCATGGTCCTATGAGTGCAGCTTGTTTCGCGACACTTTTGCGGGCTGCGCTGATCCTGCTGAATGCTGGGTGCGCATCACTAGCTACGTTTGGGTTGATGGCGCTGACGTCACCTCCACAAACGGTTCCCCCTTTCAAATGGGTGTAAGTGCGTTTGCAATCTGGGAAGCGCGATTCCATTGCGTTGCGCTCAATAATCTGATAATACAGATCGTGTTTGCTTTGACCGGTTTGGTTGATAAACCAGTTTAGCATAGTGGGGGTGAGCAGCGGTAGATCAGCGCTCACCCAAAGTGTTCGAGTGCTCCTTGGGTTTAGTTTTAGCACTGCTTTGCAGCCGGCAATTGCATTGTCGAAAATGTTCCCTGCATTGTGTAAATAGTGCACTGGTTTATCTCCGCAATCCAGTCCTTGGTCTGGCGAAAGGCCGATTATGACAACATTGCTTATGCTGTCAGTGGCTCCAACAGCGTCCAGCACCCATTGAACCATTGGCTTCCCGGCAATAGGCATCAGAGCTTTTGGTTCGCCCGGCCTCATTTTGCCGAGCAGTGGATCGCCTGTTTTGGCGATTCCTCCTGCCCCAATTATTGTCTCCATTATGGAATTAAAATGCTTACTTAGGAGCGAAGATCTTGAATGTGAGGCTCGAAGCCTAGTTCGTTAATCATAGCAGTCAATTCCTCAGTAGTTAGTTTTCGGCCTTTGCCGGCTAATGCAACCAGTGCCGCTTCCATCATGTTGGTTCCGAAGGAGCGGTTATCTATTACTGGAGTAGTGGTGACTAGGTAGCCAACTCCGCGGTCTCGGAAAAGCTCTACATCTCTTGGGGTTGTCGTGTTTGTGACCACTATTTTTTCTTCTAATCTGGTCGGCATAGAACCCTTAATGTAATGACAATCTCCTGCTAACACAGTGGCCCACTGATACCATTTTTCGTGTTTGGGCACGATGGTATCCTGTTTATCACCAGTTGGATATAGCATAGAAAAGGGCAGTCTGCCTGCGATAGGCATTACGACGGCGGCTACACGCTTCAGTGCTGGAATAGACCTAACCGGGATAGGGATATCCAATCCGAACATTAGGTCACCAAAAACGCAGCGGTATCCTGCTGCCACGAAGCCAAGAGACATCCCCCATCGGTCTGCACCAGCCGTGAAGAGAACGTGGCGGGGTTGTATTTGGCCCCCGATTTTGGCTTCAAGGAAATTCGCTATATCCCGCTCAAGTGTGTTTTTTAGTCCCAATCCGTCCACAAATGGAGTTTTTCTGATATGCCGCACCATGGGTTTCACAGAGTGGAGCGGGTACCAGTTGTTTCCCACCATAAGACCTAAGTCGGCACCACCTACTCCAAATGCATCCACCTTGCCGTCCAGTTCTTGGAACAGTTCCGCTGCGCGTTCCATATCACCGTCCGTGCCGATACGCTCAATGATCATCGGCTCCCCCAGCAAGTTGATTTCGATGCACTTGTCCCGCTTGGATGATCCCATGCTGACACTAACCGCATGTTTCATTGTTTTCGTTCTTATCCTCACCTTTCGAGAAGGTAGTTTACACTCTCACGAGTTTGGGGTCAACGATAAAAATTTGATTCCTCTAACCTAGCAAGACCAGAGTATGGTTACTCATTTAAAATGGCAAGGAAAAAAAATTTTTAGTATGCATGTATTTGACATGGAATTCAAGTGCGCCAATTTGTGCTGGCAATTCCCATGACTATCAGGATTCCTCCCCAAGCCAGTCGCCAGTCCAGGGATTCGTTCAATAACGTGACTCCGAGTACAACCGCAGTTACAGGGATTACATAAGATACCAGTGATGCACGTGTTGGTCCCCAAGTATTAATAAGGAAAAACATAAGCGGATAGGCCAGAGCGGTGCCTATGAGCGCTAGCCACACAGTGGCCGTCCAGGAGATCGGTGTCTGTGGCAAAGTTAGTGGTGCCTCTAACAACGGGGCGAGCAGCCACATAGAGGCAGCAGCCGTCGCGAGTGTGTATGCCGTGATTACAAGTGGGTGTTGTTTGTGCAGTACCCGGCGATTATAAACAGCACTTGACGCATAACAAAGCGCACCGCCGATTACCGCTGCTTGTCCCCATAAATTAAAGGAAATCTCGCTGAGACCTATATCTCGGGTTAACAGAAGGCTCACCCCAGAGAATCCGAGAATCACACCCATGGTCTTAGGTGTGGTGATACGATCATTTGTAATCCAGAAGTGCGCAATTAGGATAGTGAAGAATGGCATTGTTGCCGTGAGTAAGCCAGTCAAGCCTGAGTCTATACGTGTTTCGCCCCATGAAATTAGCGTAAAGGGTAGTGCGGTGTTAGTAATGCCCATGAGCGCCATGCGGCCAATTTGCTTTGCCGATGCGTGAAAGGGTATCTTTCGTGCTAGCACCCATGCCCAGATAACAATGCCTGCCAGAGTGACGCGAAGTGCGACCAGCGTCAGGGGGCCGATTTCGGAAACAGCGATTTTAATCCAGAAATAGGAGGTTCCCCAACAGAAACCGCCAAGCAATAAGAATACACCCCATAATTTCAGGTCTTGTGACCGTCGCATTGTGAAGAAGTATACCTTGAGCTACAATATAGCTGATTTCTCCGGAGTGCCTAGGTGATAAGCCAGGTTCTTCTAATTTGCTGACTGCCATTATTCTTACCTTGGACGAAGCTAGTAATCTGCCCGCATGTCTGGAGTCTCTCGATTGGGTTGACGAAAAGTTGGTGTTTGACTCAGGCAGCCGGGATAGCACCTGTGATATTGCCCGAGAGCACGGGGCTCGGGTGGTGCAGCGCAGATTTGACAATTATGCTTCTCAACGTAATGCTGCTCTTGTGGAAACACAGGCCGAATGGGTCCTTTTCGTGGATGCGGATGAACGTGTGACTCCTCCGTTGGCGCGAGAGATGCGGGGAGCGATTAACGACCGACATGTGGTTGGATGGTGGTTACCGCGGCATAATTATATTTTCGACAAACTCACTTTGTATGCCGGTTGGTATCCGGACTATCAGTTACGCCTTTTTCGGCCGGAATGTGCTCACTATGATTCGGAGCAGCATGTGCACGAATTGCTTAGGATTAAGGGTATGACTGCGAAGTTGCGTGAGCCGATTATTCATCAAAATTATGCGACTATACCGGAGTTCATCGAGCGTCAAAGGCGTTACTCGCGCTACGAAGCTGATATTTTGTACCGACAAGGTGTGCGGGCGAGACTACACAATTTTGTGTTACAACCGGTTCGACAGTTTTTCTGGCGTTACGTGTCGTTATCTGGTTGGCGAATGGGTGGTCATGGACTTTTGCTTAGCACACTGATGGCGTATTCTCAGTGGGTGCTTTACCGCGACTTGGCTGGTGCAGGTACGAATTCAGCGTTAGAGTCTTGAGCGAAACCTTGTGGTGGGTTTTGCTCTCTGGTACACTCGATTTTGCCCAGTATGCAATCGATACTGCACCTTCCGGTGCTTGTGCTCAATGCAAACTATGAGCCGCTGAATGTTTCCAGCGTGCGGCGTGCCATGGGACTTCTGCTGCATGGAAAAGCGGAACTAGTGTTGGATGGTCGGGGCGCAATACATACCGTTGGAGATTCTTTTCCATGTCCATCAATCATTCGTTTGGGTCGTATGGTGCGACGTCCTCGCCCTCGCGTCAAGCTTACCAAGCGAGAGATCTTTCGACGCGATGGCCATACCTGTCAGTACTGTGGGCAGCGCAGCCATCAACTGACTATTGATCACGTTGTTCCGCGACGTTATGGTGGTGACCACAGTTGGAGTAATGTCGTTGCGGCTTGTGCGCCCTGCAATCGCCGCAAAGGTGGGCGAGTTCCATCAAAGGCTCACATGCTCTTAAGACAGAATCCTGTCGAGCCCAAGCCTACTGCAGCATATCGGTTTGGAAGTTACACCGTTGTGAACAGTAACTGGCAGCCGTTCATCGACGGTTGGTAAATTCTTCTCATTCGTTGTCCAACAGCCACTCTTTACCAGACTGTAGAGTTTCAACCAGTGCATATAATCCTCCAGATACTACCCCAAATGCTCCCAGGAGTATTTGTGACTTGCAAGACATTGCTGCCTTTGTGAAGTCTCGCAAGCGAGTGTCCTCGATATGCTCGGGTTGTAACATGTCTGAGGCATAGCGGTCAGATGTTGAAGGCCACTTACCAAGGTGTGCCAAATACACTCGTGTGTCGATGAAGGCGGCAGCTACAATTTTACTGAGATCATCAAACATAATCTCTGGGCCCGAGTGCTCAACAAAGTTAGCTAGCAAAGAACGTACACTGCCCCCGCCCCATCGGCCGCTGGATGTCATTCCCTGCTCCTCTGAAAATACTCGTATCCATACCTCAGTATTAGCCTGTAGAACTTGCCACGTGTGTGGGGATACGCGGCCTATGAGGGCAACGTGGCTGCCCGGAGTATCAAGGACCCTGGCGGCTGCCTTCCAGCGAGAGAGAGGATCAGTTGGTAGTTGTTGCGCAAGGAAAGAGCGGAGCTTCTCCGGTGTATCTGGATGCCAGCGTAGTGCTACCAGATCGGTAGGAGTGTCAATATCCAACTGCGTTGCCGCGGATGGCGGCAATGTGTGTACCTTATACTTGGCTTGGTCTTTCAATGCCCATCCAAGCATATTGTCCCGAGGCAGCCTTCTGGCTATGTTACAGAGTAAACTTGCGTTAGTTAGCCCGAGCCAGTCACTGGAGTGAAAATTGTTGGTAATTGCCCAATGACTACTTGCGTTACTCAATTTTCGGACTATTTCCTTCAACGTATCACGGCTCATCAACGGCATGCTTCCTGCGCCTATGTAGAGTAGGCGTTCCAATTTGAGCCGGACTGCAATATCACCGATTCGGTTCCCGAAGTGGAAATTAGTTGAGGGAGGGTCAAAATCCCATTGCACGAAGTCGGCAAGCTGCGCGTACTCGGGTTCCATTTCCCAATGCTCAAGTTCACTTTTTGGAGCTGCTACGATTAGTTTTGTGACATGAGGCAGCGTGGCCAGGGTTTCTGCCACGGATATGGCAGCTTGGCGTCGCGAGGAATGTACCAAGTTTTCAAAATCGCTGATCCCGCCGGGACCAAGCATGATCAGGGCTGTAACTGGATTTTCCATTTTGGATTATGTGTGCTGTGATTTGCTGTGATCCATTATTGTATCTGTCCATTGTGGGTATTCCCAGTCCTTCTGTTCTAGTGACGGTAATAGCCCAAAAGGACCAAATCTGATGCGGAGGGTCGACAATGTTAAATCACTTGTATTCGGGAAGACTAACCCCTCTCCAAGTAAGGTAGACAAGTCACTCTTTGAGGTTTCGATAGAGACGTTAATGTCAGGTTGCGCGTCTATCCGCGACGGACGAATGGAACGGAGATTGTGTATAGAACCGAGAGTGTTCTTGAACTGCCACTAACTAACCTAGATAGTTTTTCTTACAGGCGTACTTACCGTTATATAGCTAGCATGTATGACAGATGCGTCCTTACGATTCTCCGCCTAGCGAGTCCATTAGGTTAGTGAACATATCGCCAATTGCTGGACCTAGCAGCGCTAGTATCACAATCACAACTACAGCTACCAACACTAAGATTAATGCGTATTCCACTAGACCCTGGCCTCCTTCATCAGTGGATAGCGGCATTGTTGGACGCTTCTTCATATCATTCTTTTTCTCTTCATAATAATCCTTAAGAAATCAAAGGAAATGTCAACTAGGTGACAGTATAGTCGTTATGGTGACTGCGTGCAAGTGTTATTCTACTGCTACTTAATCTATGTTCTGACGCAACAGTATCTCTACAATTTTTTGCGCTGCTTTGCCATCCCCAAATGGATTGATCGCCTGCGCCATTTCTTGGTGTGCGCTCTTGTCATTCAGAAGGCGAGTAGTGACTGAGACTATCTTTTCGGTTTTAGATCCCACCAGGGCCGCCGTGCCTGCTTCTATTGCTTCAGGACGCTCGGTGACTGCTCTCATTACTAGGACTGGGACACCGAGACCGGGAGCTTCTTCTTGTATGCCTCCGGAGTCGGTCAGAATAACGTACGCGTTTTTCATGAGATGGACGAATGTCATGTAGTCTAGCGGCGGCAGTAGGCTAATATTGCGGTGGCTTCCAAGCGCTTTCTTGACTGGTTCATTCACACTTGGATTAGGATGAACTGGATAAACAAGGTGTATGTCCTCCCGGTCGGCAAGTTGTAGTAGAGCAGTGATAATGCGTTGGAGAGGCGCTCCGAAGTTCTCCCGTCGGTGCGCTGTCACCAGTATCAATCGTTTCCTTGATGGTAATCTGTTTAAGATATCTTTAGTTGAGGATGTTAACTGGCGTGCTGTGATAACCTGCAGTGCATCCACGACGGTATTTCCTGTTATATAAACGTTTTTTTCTGATATTCCCTCACGCAGCAGAGAGTTACGAGCATTCTTCGTTGGAGCGAAATGTAAGCTTGCTACATGGTCCGTCAGTATCCGATTGATTTCTTCGGGGAATGGGTTGGTGCGGTCGTAGGTGCGTAGCCCAGCCTCCACGTGACCTACTGGCACTTGGAAATAAGCTGCTGCCAGTGTGGCAGCAAGTACAGTAGTAGTGTCACCCTGAACTAGAACCCAGTCAGGTCGGAAATCGGCCAAGACCGGACGGATGCGTTCAAGCACTTGTGCGAAGACATCGGACGGAGATTGGTCGGCAGTCATGATATCAAGGTCATAATCTGGTGTGATGTCGAACAGATGTAAGACTTGGTCAAGAAGCTTTCGGTGTTGCGCAGTCACTAGTACATGTGCTTCCGCGCTCGGCCAGCGTGTAAGTTCGGCTACCACTGGGGCCATTTTTACTGCTTCCGGTCGGGTGCCAATGATTGACAATATCTTCATTTTTGGACTCTCATTCTTCTTTTTGACCGCAACTGTCCGCAGCCGGCGCGGATATCAATACCGCGTCGCAAGCGTACTGTTGCGGGTATGTTGGCTCTTTCTAGATGCTTCTTAAACCGCGTCGCCGCTGCTTGGCTGGCCGGTGCTTCTGAGTAATCATCGGTGGGGTTGAGTGGGATAAGATTTACATGGCATAGCATTCCAGATAGCATCTGGCAAAGGGCTTGTGCCTGTTCTTCGCTGTCATTGACTTTGTCAATAAGGGCCCATTCAAATGACAGTCTCTGACCCGTAATTTCAATATATTCTTTGCAGGTGGCCAGCAGCGGTCCAAGTGGATGTCGCTGGTTTACGGGCATCAACTGGCTTCGCAATTCATCTGTAGCGGCGTGTAGTGATACTGCCAGTCGCTCTCTACGCCCGGCATGGGCCAAGCGTTCGATTACCGGTGTGATTCCAGCTGTTGACAGCGTGATTCGTCTTGGACTCACCCCCATACCATTTTCATCACTTAGTCGATCAAGAGCATTAAGACAATTTGCGTAATTGTAGAGTGGTTCTCCCATTCCCATCAGAACAATGTTAGTTAGTCTGATCCCTTCAGTTCTTAGTATTCGGGAGGCCCAGAGTACTTGACCTACCATCTCTCCTGCCGTTAGATTGCGTTCAAAACCCATCTGACCTGTGGCGCAGAATTCGCATCCCACCGCGCACCCTGCCTGTGTGGATATGCAAACGGTGCGTCTATTGTTGTAGCGCATCAGCACCGTTTCAATTTCCTTTCCGTCTGGCAGCCTAAAAAGCACTTTTAATGTATGCCCATCCACAGATTGTTGTTTGGTGATTGTTGTCAAATTTCCTAGAATGAATTCGGATGCCAAGCGCTGTCGTAAGCTGCTCGGCAAACTGGTAGCTTGCTGTAATGAGACAACTTGCTGCTGGTATATTGCGGACCAGATTTGCCGGGCACGATAGTCTGGCTCTCCCCATGCCCGCATCTTTTTTAGCAGGCTGGGTGTACTCATGTCCAGAATATTTTTCATCAAAGTGATTGCTCCACTGTATCTGGTGTTGTCTCTGATTTGGACAGCATGGCGTTTGTAAGCTCTGGGAGGCCTGGTAAGACAAAGTCAGGTTGGATATCGCTGTCAGTAAGATTATCCTGAGTAGTCACTCCGGTAAGTAGTAGGAGGCTTGTGATTCCAGCGCGGTTTGCGCCGAGAATGTCGGTTTCTAGTCGATCACCGATCATGATAGTCTGAGCAGGGGACCCACCGAGTCGTTGCAGCGCTTGTTTGTACAAGGGAGGCTCGGGCTTTCCGACAATGATAGGCGTTTCTCCCGTGGACGTATTTATCGCTGCAACAATAGCTCCATTGCCGATACCTGTGCCTGCTTCGGTGGGGTAGGTAGCGTCTGAGTTGGTGGCAACAAATACGGCGCCGGCGCGTATGTTGAGCACTGCAGTGTTTAACTTATCCCAGTTCAGATTATGATCGAAACCCACTACGACATATGCTGGGTTTTCATCTGTTATCTCAAAATCGTGTTCTTGCAATGAGGTGCGTAGACCATCACCTCCTATGACGGACACGCGGCTACCATTTGGGGCTGTGTTAGCAAGGTGGTTGGCCGTGACTTGCGCGGAAGTTAATATTTCCTCCTGTGACACTTGTACGCCCATGCGTCGGAGTTTTTTTAAGTATTGGTTCACTGTCCGATTGGAGTTGTTGGTGGCAAGTACGAAGTTACGTTTTGTGCCGCGTAGTGCTGTAAAAAACTCTTGTAGACCTGACAGGGGTGTTTCGCCGCGCCAGAGCACGCCGTCCATATCTATTATGAAGTTGTCCCACTTCTCTAAGCTTAAGCACATCATTTAATGGGTATCGGGGATATTAACGGTGACGGGGCGCTTTGACAGTCGCCCCATCGAACTCCTTCCGTGGCCAGTCTCACTGGCTTCATTCTTACTTGGATTTATTTTTCGGCTTGCCCTTACCCTCGTCTCCGGAGTCATCTTCATCACCTGCGGCAGATTCAAGTACTTCATCTATTAATCCATAATCTGCCGCTTGTTCTGCAGTCATCCAGTGATCACGGTCGGTGTCTTGCTCGATTACATCGATGTTTTGTCCGGTGTGCTCCGCCAGAATTTCGTTGAGTCTTGTGCGCAGACGGAGGATCTCCTTGGCTTGAATCTCGATGTCGCTGGCTTGGCCCTCCGCCCCCCCGAGTGGTTGATGTAGGTGGATGGTCGCATTGGGTAGAGCATAACGCTGTCCAGCGCTACCGGCGGTGAGCAGCACAGTACCAAAGGACGCTGTTACACCCACTGCATAAGTGGCGATTGGTGCGCGGACTAGGCGCATAGTGTCATAAACTGCCAGTCCGGCGTAAATCATGCCGCCAGGGCTGTTCACATACATGTTGATCTGCCTGTCCGGATCTTGTTGGTCAAGGTAAAGCAACTGGGCAACCACAAGATTGGCTATGTGGTCCGTGATGGCAGTCCCCACGAATATAATTCGCTCCTTAAGAAGTAAGGAGTAAATATCATAGGCGCGCTCACCGCGACCGGTGGATTCTATTACCATTGGAATCAAGTTCTCGTGCATATGTTTTCCTTCCTATCTGACGGTTTATTTGCTGCCTGTATGTATTGTGGCTGCATTCTCTCGTTCTGTATCTGGCGGTAGTTCTGGTTCTTCTCCCTTGGCTATGGCCTCCAGTCTTTCAAGGGCCATTTCTGTCAGCAAATCTAGCTCGACGGATTTACGTCCGTTTTCCTTGCTTAGCATCTCACGAATTTTGTCAGCCGAATCTCCAAATGTAGCGGATGTTTTCTCTATTTGCTCATCCACTTGCTTGTCATCTACTTTGAGACCCTCGGTTTCCACAATCTCCGTGAGAATCAGTGATCTTTGGAGTTGCAAAATTGCATCAGGTTCAATCTCTGCACGATACTCCTCTTCAGTCTTATCTTCAATCTTGAGGTAATCAAGCAGAGTGAGGCCACGAGACTGTAAAGCGCCTTCCTGTTCTCGTAGCAAGTTGTTGACCCTTTCACGCAGCATTATTGGTGGGAACGCTATGTTGCTTCCCTCTAGAATCGCCCCTATAATCTCCCCCCGATATTCCTGACTTTTTTGTTTTGTAGCCGCCTGCTCGAGTTGTTCCCTCACCGCCACGCGCAACTCGAGTAAAGTTTTATATTCGGCTGATAAGAGTGCGGCGAACTCATCGTTCATTTCTGGTAGTGTACGACTCTTGGCATTAGTGCAACTGATGCTCCAGTGTACCTGCTTGCCCGCAAGGTCGTTGTTGTCGTAATCCTCGGGAAAATGCAGCTGGAACTCCCGCGTTTCGTCTATTTCCATTCCGACTATTTTTTCTGTCATGCCGGGCATTGGCCACTCGGATTGTTCATCTAGCAGCAAGTCAATGTCCTTTTCGTCAGCGAGACTTTCCGAGTTTTCTTTACCCGGGTTTAACGTGCCGTAAGCATTAATAGTGATGACATCTCCAAGTTCTGATGGACGTTCAATTGGCTCTAGGACTGCATGCTTGGCTTGAATCTGTCCCATGGTATCATCAACAGCTTTGTCCTCAACCTCCACTGGGTGATAATCTAACCGTACCGATCGATAATCACCCAGGTCCACATTTGGAGCGACAGGCACATTGAAAGTGAAGGTGGGTTTTTTTTCTAGTGATGCATCAACAAGGTTTCCCGGGGCGAAGGGATTTATCTCTGTTTTCTCCAGTGCCTCTTTGTAAACTTCTTGTCCGAGGTCATCTACTGCATTCTCAACGATTCTGTCTTCGCCCAGGTGCTGCAAGATAACGCTGTAAGGAGCTTTTCCCTTTCGGAATCCTGGGATAGATACTCTACGAGCCAGTCTTCGCGCGGCTGCTCCTTTGGCCCTATCCAATCGCTCGGTTTCCAATTCGACAATCATTTGCACTTCGCAGTTGTCTAGTAAGTTCGTTGTTACTTTCAACTGAACACCTCTTTCATGATAGCATATGGGGAAGGCGGGACTTGAACCCGCACGGGCTAAGCCCACGTGGTCCTAAACCACGCTCGTCTGCCAATTCCGACACTTCCCCGAACGCGCGCAATTATAGCATGCTGAGCGTACATTACATGCAGGTATAATCCTACACCAATGCATGCTAAACGTCATCACCGGATTTCTCTAGTTAAGCGAGTTATGCGTATATCCCGTTTAGGCTTACTTCTGGTAACTGCATCGATTGTGGCTTTTGTCATTGGATTTTACGGTCAGTGGGATAATGGTGCTGTCAATCTCTATTGGGAGTGGGAGAAATTGCAGGCAGTGAGTCGAGACATGATCTTTCGGCGTTCTGAAACCTTGCCTCCGCCAGTCTCTGGCATCCATAGTGCAAATGAGAAATTAACCGAGGTGTCAGTCGAGGCTTCCTATGAACAAAGAGTGTTAATTGCCGAAGATCTTCCAGTAGTCATGACATCGACGGATAAAGAGACATCGATGTCAGTGCGGCCGATTGCAGTTCCGCGTCAGCAACTAACAGGTTTTGAGCATGAATACCAGCAGCCCAATAACTGTGGCCCTGCTACGCTAGCGATTGCTATGCGTTATTGGGGTTGGAAAGGCACTCAGGCAACAATCGCGGAGGTTCTTAAACCGCAACTGCGCGACAAAAACGTGCGTTGGGATGAGCTGGTTTATTATGTTCGCACCCATGCCGGTTGGTTGGATGCCCTCTTCCGGGTTGGTGGAGATGTCGATACCCTTGAGCATTTTGTCGGCAACGGTTTTCCCGTAATCATCGAGACAGGCTATGAGCTTGATACAGGATGGGTGGGGCACTACCTTGTGGTGAGCGGATATGATAGCCACTCTCGTGTGTTCACGATACAAGATGTGACGGGTGGCCCGAATCGTGATGTTTCTTATGAGGAAATATCCGCTCTCTGGAATCAATTCAACGGTTTATACATTCTGGTTTTCCCCATCGAAAAGCGAGCAGAAGTTCTTGGACTTCTAGGAGATGATGAGAATTTGGATGACAACCGATATAGTGCTTTACTTCGGGCTCGGGCAGATATTGAGGCCGAACCGGAAAATGCATTTGCATGGTTCGCTTACGGATCAAACATGAATTATTTTGATCGGTATAGTGAGGCCGCTGCAGCTTTTGACCAGGCGCGTGAGATAGGTCTGCCATGGCGCATGCTATTTTATCAATTCGGGCCTTACGTAGCTTATTTCAACGTTGGTCGCTATCAGGATGTAGTTGACTTGGCCACTGTCACCCTACGGGCTCGCCCAGTGTTGGAGGAATCATATGTGTGGCGCGGTTGGGCCCTCTATATGCTAGGTGATACGGACGGGGCGCGTGGCGATTTTCGCTCTGCTCTAGGTGTCAACCCCAACTTTATCGACGCCATCACTGCTCTAGATGTAGTGGGCGAGTGATTATAAGCACCCGCTTTCTGGCTTGTACGCTCTAATCATTTTGTACATAGAGTGTATCGATCGTGTTGAAACATAGTTTTACAGTTCCTCTACACAATCATTTAACTGAATTGTGCTGGTCAGTAAATTGGTAGTTCAGAATCAATTTCTGTTGCCCAAGCGCGAATCCCACCTTTCAGGTTTTTCACTCGAGTGATTCCAGCATTGGTTAGTAACGCTAACATCTGTGCAGAGCGCACACCAGTCCGACACATGACTACATATTCGTCGGTACTGTCCAGTTCGCTCAATCTAGCTGGTAGTTCACCCATAGGGATTAATTCAGCTTCTGGCAGGTGTACAATGTCCCATTCATAATCTTCCCGCACATCCAGTAAACGGAATTTCTCTCCGCTGTCAAATCTATTTTTCAAATCGGCGACTGTGATATCCCACTCCTCACCCGCTGTGCCTGCATCATTGTGGTCGTGGAGTGGCATGCCGCAAAATTGTTCGTAATCGATTAGTTCAGTGACCGTAGGTCTGGTGCCACAGATGACGCAATCCGGGTTTTTCTTTAGACGTACTTCGTCAATACTCATCTCCAGCGCGTCATACAACAGGAGTTTGCCAATCAGAGGACGGCCGATGCCGATGATCAACTTGATTGCTTCAGTTGACTGTATAGTTCCGATTGTTCCAGGTAAAATTCCTAATACTCCCCCCTCAGCGCACGATGGGACTAGGCCCGGAGGCGGTGGTTCGGGAAACAGACAGCGGTAGCACGGGCCGTGTTTAGCCCAAAAAATGGATGCCTGCCCCTCAAAGCGAAAAATACTTCCGTATACGTTGGGTTTGCCCTGAAGTACACAAACGTCGTTAACGAGGTAACGAGTAGGGAAATTGTCGGTCCCGTCGATGATTATGTCATACGGGGCAGTCAATTGCATCGCGTTCTTCGACGTGAAGAGTTCATTGTGCACCGTCACTTCCACGTGTGGATTGATGTCGAGCATGCGATTTCGGGCGGAATCCACCTTGAGTTTGCCTATCGTGGATGTTGCGTGGATTATCTGGCGCTGCAGGTTATTAGCTTCCACTACATCATAATCCACTACACCAATTTTCCCAACTCCGGCTGCGGCTAGGTAAAGAGCCACTGGCGAACCGAGCCCACCAGTACCCACGCATAGCACACTGGCAGCTTTGAGTTTCTTTTGACCAGCCAGAGTTACCTCGGGCATAATTAAATGGCGGCTGTAACGGGTAATTTCCTCGTTGCTAAGCTCTACGTTTTCGGTGTGGATATCGTTAATCGGAAAACTCATGGGTGTCTCCCTGTTTCGATTGCTTCCTCTTGCCGTTATTTACTGTAGACCGCCTGCCACAGACGGTACGATGCGCAGGCGTGAATTTTCCTCAAGAGGAGTATCCTCACCCTTTAGGTTACGTACGTCATCACTATCGAGAAATATGTTCACAAAGGCGCGCAACTCCCCTTTTTCGGAATACAGGTGCTGTTGGAGCTGCGTGTGCTGTGAGGTGAGGTCTTGTAGGGCCGCGCCAACAGTGGTGCCGCTTACAGTGATTTGCGTTTCTCCATTGGTATATGCTCGGAGTGGGGTGGGAATGTGAATAGTAGCCATGCTTATATACTCCTCTAGTTAGTTATCCCTGCGGTTTCAGGGTCCTCTTCAATTCGAATGATCTGTTCGATAAATTGTGTTCGGTCATCTGATAGTATCCATGAGCGTGCGTCTCCTGCTCCTTTGGCGTGCACTGAAACAATCAGGTATGAGTACCATGGTAATGCGTGCTCTCGATCATATTCTGAGGGACGTGATGGGTGATCTGGATGCGAATGAAAGACACCAATCACTTCGATGGAATTCTTCTCGGCTACATCCTCTCCAATCAACATATCCGCTGCGGTCAATAGGTAACGATTATGCTGCTCATCAGGTGAGAATCTATTCGGAAACGTCATTATCTTACTTACAAGTCGCTGGTGTCCGTTGAAGCGTCCTAGAAGAAGCCCCGCACCTTCTTTAGGAAAGACTGTCTCCAGATGTGTGACGATTTGCGCATAGATTGAACTAGACATCTGCAGAGTGATCTTCATAGTCTCCCTCTTCCCAGAATCTGTCGGAGAGGTATTTGTACCCACTGTCTGGAAAAATGGTAACAATCACTCCCTCGGTTAGGTGTTGCGCAAATTCAACTGCTGCATATGCCGCTGCTCCGGATGAAATTCCCGCTAGCAACCCCTCTTCCCGTGCTAGTCTCCGAGTCATGTCCAAGGCTTCCTCTGTGCCGATTGGCAAGTGCTCATCAGGTAGATTATCATCGTAGAATCCTGGCACTATGGCAGATTTCATGTGTTTCAAACCTTCAATTCCGTGAAACGGTGCCTCTGGTTGTAAGGCTATTAGTTTTACGTCTGTGTCGCGCTCTTTCAATAAACGTCCGGCACCTGTCATGGTGCCGCTAGTACCAAGACCGCATAAGAAATGAGTGATGCGATTCTGAGTCTGACTGACAATTTCAGGTCCAGTAGTGTGATAGTGAGCATGCCAATTGGCAGGGTTGTTGTACTGATCTGCGTAATAGTACTTAGGGTTGGAAGAGGCCATCTTGCGAGCCTCCATAATGGCTCCGTCTGAGCCTTCCATTTCATCGGTCAGAATCAGATCTGCACCAAGAACTCGTAATGTATTGATGCGTTCGGGGCTAGCGTTGGCAGGTATACATAGGGTAACTTTATAACCTCGGGCAGCCGCGAAGGTAGCGTAGGAGATGCCCATGTTGCCAGAGGTAGCGTCTAGCAAAGTCATACCAGGAGTAATCTGGCCTGCATTTTCAGCCTCTCGTATAATGAATAGGGCTGAGCGGTCTTTTACGGATCCACCTGGGTTGGTCCATTCAGTCTTGGCGTAAACTTGTACAGATTTTGGTAAACCTCTAGTGACGTGTCGTAGTCGTACCAGTGGAGTATCTCCTACTGACGCCTCAAGAGAACGTGCGGCTGGTATGTGAACCGGATGGTATGCTGGTGACGAAATTGTTGTCGTCTTCATGACACTACGTTGATGCTCCACGGACAATATCTGCAAAACAAAAAGCCAGACGCTTCTGATGAAAAGGGGGCGGAAATAATAACCGCTCGATCCGCAGCCCGCTATTCTCCGTCTGGCCTACGCGGGCAGCCAAGTGGCTGCCTGCTAGTTTATCGGGATATTTACTGCGAGCGGCGGGTTAGCGCCCCCGCTCGGTACACATGCAAGCCAATTGATTCACCATAGGATCACTAATTGCTTTTATCCTAGGGTGCTATTATATGGGTGAGTCGGTGAATGTCAACTTGCCTGTAACTTGCTATGGGTGCCATTATGCGGCATTGTTCTTGCGACGGATGCCCGTACTAATTGTCCGGTAAGTTTGCCCGGGAGCGGTTTATTCCATGAATAAAAAGCGTGAGCCGGAAACAAACGTAGGTATAGCGCAGGGTTTTCGCGATGTTGTAAGACATCTGAGCGTCGTATTAATGGCAGGTGTTGCCATAGCCACGGCGTTCACTTTGTGGACGCCTGCTTCAGTATTGCCTCGTAGCGCTACGGGTGCAATTGCGCGTGCGATGGCGACGCGGGTTGGGCGCAATACTACTCCTCTGCCACCAACTGCTACGCCGATTCCACGCGAACGTATTGGTATTGTGTCTGGGCATAGCGAAAACGACTCAGGAGCGGTATGTCCAGATGGGTTGACCGAGGTGGAGATTAACCAAAATGTGTCCGAACTGGTACAGGCGCAGCTTGAACAGGCCGGATTTGACACTGACATTCTAAGTGAGTTTGACGATAGATTAGAAGGCTACAGAGCGAGTGCCCTCGTGTCCATCCATGCTGATTCTTGTGATTATATCAATGAAGAAGCTACTGGTTTTAAGGTGTCTGGATCATTGGAGACGCGCGTTCCTGCTGAATCTGATAGGCTTTCCAGCTGTCTGATAGATCGTTACTCGCGGGTCACCGGCCTCAAATTCCACGCTGGTAGTATTACGTATGATATGCAGTATTATCATGCTTATCGAGAGATTGCTCCACAAACACCTGCTGCAATAATTGAAGTTGGTTTTATGAATCTAGACCGTGATATTCTTGTCAATCATGCGGATGTGGTCGCGGAGGGAGTGGTCAAAGGCATCCTGTGTTACGTAAGAAATGAGGATCTGGGAATCGAATGACTTAGCGGCAAAGGAATTTCTTGTGTGTACAGGCAGGGATTGTGCTAAAATCATTGAAGGTCGCGGTCTCCAGTCGGCGAAAGTCAGGGCAGCCGGCGGTGGGCCCCCCGTTCATCGAAAAGTGCTGGCGACCATCCGAAAAATGATGTCATTGAATTATATCGTACTGGTTGACTGAGAACTGGAGAAACATTTGTTGTTAATCACCAATGGAAAACTGGTGACGTGGGGCCCGGATGCTCGTATCATCTATGACGGTGCGCTACTAATTGAGCGCGGCCGCATTACAGAAATTGGTCCTACCTCCGAGTTACTGGGAAAGCATCCTGGTTGCGAGATTATTGACGCCGGCGGGATGTTGGTGATGCCCGGTAATATTTGCGCACACACTCATTTTTACGGAGCGTTCGCGCGCGGCATTAACATTCCTGGTGAACCAGCACGCAACTTTCCAGAGATTCTGCGACGTCTATGGTGGCAATTGGACCGTGTACTTACCTATGAAGATCTGCGATATTCTGCGCTGGTATGCCTTTCGGATGCTATCAAGCACGGAACCACTACTTTGATTGATCACAATGCAAGCCCTAACGCAGTTTCCGGATCCTTGGATGTACTTGCGGCTGCAGTGCAACAGGCTGGTTTGAGAGCTGTTTTGTGCTACGAGGTTTCTGATAGGGGGGGTGCAAATGGTGTGCAAGCAGGCATTGCCGAGAACGTACGATTCATCCGGAGTACGCGTGCTGGTGAGTGGGGTGAGCGGATAGGTGCTACCTTTGGTCTTCATGCTTCCCTCTCGCTTTCAGACGATACCCTGCAAGCTTGTACTGATGCTGTTCCTGATGGTGTGGGTTTTCACGTCCACGTTGGTGAGCATGAGTTTGACCAACAAGACTCTTTGGATAAATCCGGTATGCGTGTGGTTGAGCGTCTGCACCGCTTTGGTGTTCTGGGTTCAAGTACTATTGCTGCTCATTGTGTCCATATCGACTCCAATGAACTTGACTTGTTAGCTGAAACAGATACCTGGGTGGCTCATCAGCCACGTTCCAACATGAACAACGCTGTGGGTGTCGCTGATGTGGAGGGGTTACTGAGAAAAGGTGTTAGCGTCGCCCTCGGTAATGATGGATTCTCGAACAACATGTGGGCAGAGTGGAAAACCGCGTATCTGCTCCACAAAGTTTGGAGACGTGATCCGCGCCGCGTAGATGGTACTGCCATAATCGACATGGCAGTGCTTCATAGCGCCTCCCTAGCCAATCAATTCTTCCCGGATGCACCACTTGGGGTACTTGCTGTAGGCTCTCAGGCTGATATTATCTTGGTAGACTATCACCCTACTACTCCTATGACATCCTCTAATCTTCCGTGGCACATTCTTTTCGGGTTTGAGGCTGGTATGGTAGATACCACATTATGTGCTGGTGAAGTGTTGATGCGTAACCGCAAACTACTTACGTTGGACGAAGCTGAAATTACTGCCCGTAGTCGTGAACTGGCGGCTGGTGTATGGCAACGTTTTGCGAATTCAAACATAGGTTGAAATATGGTGGGTACAGAGAATAATCCGACCATCGCTATTATTGGCGGTACTGGTGCCGAGGGGCGCGGTTTAGGATTCCTGTGGGCGCAGGCTGGTTATTCTATTATTCTGGGCTCGCGCTCAGTCTCCAAGGCTATTGCCAGAGCTTCTGATTTGAATGCCCGTATAGACGAGGGAAAGCCATCTCTTCGGGGAATGGACAACCTTGCTGCTGTACAGTCATGCGAGGTGTCGATTCTCACAGTTCCGTACCAAGCACACAAGTCCACGTTGTTGGAGTTGAGAGATGGGCTCCAGGGAAAGATACTAGTAGATGTGACTGTGCCACTTATCCCGCCGGAGGTTGATCGAGTACAGTTACCCGTAGGGCTGGCAGCCTCCCTAGAGGCACAAGAAATTCTGGGATCTGGAGTAAGGGTTGTTGCTGCCTTCCAGAATGTTTCTGCTGAGCATATGAATGTGGATGGCTCTGTGATTGACTGCGATGTACTGGTGTGCGGTGATGATTCAGGAGCTCGGTCTGAAGTAATCCGTTTGGTGCAAGCGATTGGGATGTCGGGTCTGCATGCTGGTCCTCTAGCAAATGCGGTGGCGATTGAATCTCTTACCCCCGTGCTTATTGGAATGAACAAACGTTATGGCGTAAAAAACGCGGGTATACGCGTGACCGGCATTCCGCGATCGGATGAATGAGATTGTGTCGTGACGTGTGTTGACATATCCGCGCAAAAGCCGTCAATTGGAGCATGAAGTCATCTACACAGATTACCCTGACTGCCTTGGTAGACATCCCATTGGTGCGTCTAGGCGACAATCTAGTAGACATAATTGAGCACTCCCTGCGGCAGAGTGACATCTTGCTGTATGAGGGCGATGTCCTTGTCATTGCGCATAAAATTGTCTCTAAGGTGGAAGGGCGTTATGTTGACCTGTGTCAGATTCAGCCAACACAGCGTGCTTGTACCCTTGCCATTGAAGTTGAGAAAGATCCTCGTCTAGTTGAAGTGATTCTTTCGGAATCTAGCGAAGTTGTGCGTTACAGGCCGGGGGTTCTAGTGGTGGCGCATAGGCTTGGGTTTGTTCTTGCCAATGCGGGCGTGGATAGCTCCAATGTGGATCAGGAGTCAGGTAGCGAGCAGGTACTACTGCTTCCGAAGGATCCGGATGGTACTTGTGCTGAGATTCGCCAACAGTTGAAAGAAAATTCTGGATCTGAAGTCGGAGTCATCATTAACGACAGCCATGGGAGGGCTTGGCGGAATGGCACGGTTGGGGTGGCCCTGGGGGTGGCGGGAGTTCCAGCATTGCTAGACTTGCGTGGCGAGCCTGATCTTTATGACGAGCGGCTGGAGGTTACTCAAGTTGGGCTTGCCGATGAACTTGCGGCTGCGGCTTCGATTCTTATGGGTCAGGGGAATGAGGGGCAACCGATTGTGCATATTCGGGGTCTACCTTATCCTTTGCGTGCAGGCATTGCCACCGATTTGTTGCGTTCGAAGAGAGAGGATTTATTTCGATAACTGTGAGGAATGATGAATAATGAATAATACTATACCCGAAGAATACTTAGATCTGCTAGCGTGGGAGAAAAAGGCTTTCGCTCACCTTGCAATTGTTCTCCGTGATGGTGCTCCGCACGTTACTCCAGTTTGGTTTGATTATGATGGGGAATACGTGATTGTTAATAGCGCCCTTGGCAGGGTAAAGGACAAGGTGTTGCGACGCAGTGGCATTGCGGCGCTCGCGATATCCGATCCGGATGATCCTTATCGATACATTCAGATACGCGGTAAGGTGGTTGAGGTTACAGAGCAGGGTGCTCGTGAGATGATAGATTATCTTTCAAAGAAGTATACGGGAAAATCCTATCAATGGTACAAAGGTGAAACTCGTGTGACTTATAGAATGCTGCCGCAATTAGTATCCGGAATGGGTTGATGTGCGTGTAACAGATTTGTTGCCAGTTATTCAGCAGCGTCGCTCTATTCGTCGATATACTGCTGAGCCCGTGCCGCGCGATGTACTGCAAAAATTGCTCGATGCTGCTATTTGGGCTCCTTCTGCTCACAATCGCCAGCCGTGGAGACTTGCAGTTGTGCAAGATGTTGTGCAAAAAGAAGGACTAGCGATTGCTATGGGGGAGCGATTGCGAGTGGACAGATTGGAGTCTGGTGACTCAGAAGACTTAGTCTTACAAGATGTGGAGCGCTCTCGTCAGTTCTTGACAAAGGCTCCGGTGCTCTTGCTGTTTTGCATGTCTATGTTGGACATGGATGAATATCCGGATGTCCGTCGAGGACAGGCTGAACGAATGATGGCTGTTCATAGCGTTGCACTAGCTGCTCAAAATCTCTTGCTTGCTGCACATGCTTCGGGGTTGGGTGCTTGCTGGCGTTGTGCGCCACTGTTCTGCCCTGATACGGTTCGTGAAACAATGAAACTTCCGACTGATTGGGAACCGCAGGCATTGATCACCTTAGGTTATCCTGCCGAGGATGGTAAGCCGGCCTATCGCCGACCACTTACGGAGGTGGTGCTATGGTTTTAGGATCTGTGGTGGCTCTCGCTGGCGGAGTGGGTGGTGCAAAAATGGCCCAGGGTCTTGCCGACGTCCTTGGACCTGACAGGCTTACTGTAGTGGTAAACACTGCCGATGATTTTGAGCATCTTGGTATGCATATCTCTCCGGATTTAGACACAGTTATGTATACAATGGCTGGATTGCAGAATGAGGAAGCCGGTTGGGGTTTGTCTGAGGAGAGCTGGGGTTTCCTGGATATGTTGGACACATTGGGTGGCGAGACATGGTTTCGGTTAGGTGACCGTGATATGGCCACGCACGTGGAACGCACTCGCCGGTTGCGAGCAGGAGAAAATCTGAGCAGTGTCACAGAGGATTTCTGTGCTAGATTGGGAGTGGCAGCGCGTATACTACCGATGACTGATGACCCTGTCCGCACAATTGTAGTGACGGACAACGGCCGGATCCCGTTCCAGGATTACTTCGTTCGTCAGAAGTGTCGGCCAGTAGTGTCAGGATTCGAATTCAAGGGTGTGGATTTTGCTGAGCTTAATCCGCATGTGGTTGCTGCCTTCCAGGCTTCAGATTTAATCGCAGTGGTGATTTGTCCCTCCAATCCTTACGTCAGCATAGCGCCAATTCTGGAGGTGGCGGGCTCTCTAGACAGTCTTTACGCTGTCTCTGCTCCAGTAATTGCTGTCTCCCCAATCGTTGGCGGTTCGGCGCTAAAGGGGCCGGCAGCCAAGATGATTAGCGAGCTCGGCGACAAGCCGTCTGCGGAAGCCGTGGCTGCCCATTATGAATTCTTGGCGGATGGATTTGTGCTCGATCAGATAGATTGTGCTGAGGCAGAGGCCATACGCGCGCGTGGATTACGCGTATGGGTGACCAATACGGTGATGAACACGCATGCGGACAAGGCGCGTCTAGCGGCTGAAATCATGGCTTTCGCTGAGGAATTCTCAGGTGTGCGAGCATCTGTGTGATGGGTATCTGGGCGATTGTTCCCGTAAAACATCTAAAAGAGGGTAAGAGTAGACTAGAGTCTGTATTGTCGCCACGTGCGCGTGAGTTGTTCAGTTGTAGGATCTTGAAGCGTACACTAGGATTGCTGGCGCTCTCCGATATCATTGAGCGTACGGTAGTGATCAGCCGGGATGATACCGCTTTACAAATGGCGCGCGAGCTGGGTGCATTGATCGTGAATGAATCGAGTGCATCTGACCTGAATTGCGCATTGCAAAGAGCGACCCAGGTGGCGGCATCACTTGGTGCTACAGGAGTACTTGTTTTGCCGAGTGATTTACCGCTTTTAGGAGCAAACGATGTCGAGGAAATTACCCGCGTTAGGGGGCATGATCCAATTGTAGTTCTTGCGGCTGACCGACACGGCAGTGGTACCAATGCCATTTTCGTGCGTCCACCGGGTTTATTCCGTTATCGATTTGGGGGAGGCAGTTTGGTTGCCCACCAGGAACAGGCACGTGTTCAAGGTGTGGTCGTACGAGTGTACCGGCTGCCCGGCATGGAGTTTGACGTAGATGAACCTGCGGATCTACACCGCCTGCAGCTGATGAAGCCAGAATTCAGAGACGCGGAGGGATAATTCAATGGAGAGAGTGGCGCTTTATTTGCAAGATGCTCATTCTTTACAGGATGGGATCAGATATGTTCAGTACGCGGAAGAGAAAGGTTTCGAGGCCGTATGGCAGGCGGAAAGTCGCCTTGTGCGAGACGCGATTGTGCCGATGGCTGCATTTGCAGCTGCCACTAATCGGATTAAGGTTGGCTCTGGGGTCATAAATAATTGGACGCGTAATATAGGTCTTCTGGCATCTACTTTCCTTACTCTGGATGATCTTGCACAGGACCGAATTATTTGTGGCATTGGCGCTTGGTGGGATCCTTTGGCAGCAAACGTGGGCATAAAGAGACAAAAACCTCTTAGGGCTATGCGCGAGACTGTTCAGTTGCTTCGACGGCTTCTCGCGCTGGAAAATGTGACATTCAGTGGAGAGTTTCACCAGTTAAATGGTGTCGAGCTAGATGTCGTACATGGACTGCGGGAGCCGCGCAATGTACCGATTTATATCGGTGCCACTGGGCCTAAAATGATGGAATTGACCGGTGAAATTGCCAATGGTGCGGTTCTGAATTATTGCGTACCTCCTGAGTATAATGATCAAGCCCTAGAGAGATTATATGCTGGCGCAAGACGAGCAGGACGTTCTCTGGATGAGATTGATCGCCCGCAATTAATCGTGTGCTCCGTTCATGATGACCGCGCCACGGCGATCAGTGGTGCAAAATGGTTGTTGACTCAGTATCTGGCACAGCAACCGCATATAGCCAAGGCATCTGGCGTCGATGCTGAAATTGTTCAAAAGGTAAAAAGCATCATAGGTTGGCCGGCATCGAAAGAGCAGATTCATCAAGCTATGCAATTTGTTCCAGATGAGTTCGTGCTGCGCATTAGTGCAACGGGTACGCCGCAAGAAGCGCGCGCTAAAGTGCGGGAATATATGGACAGGGGCTGTACTTGTCCTATTCTCTATCCTTTGGGGGATCCCCTTCTGATGATAGATACCTTTGAGGTTATCTAGGTCCTGTACCTATGGACTGGTGAGCAAAGGTTCCGCGGTAGTTGCTTGATTACAATTGGGTATTGCATAATACTAATTCCTTTCCCCGCTTTGTTTTTTTGTGTCTTGAACTTAGCTAGGGGTTTGTGCATTGCAACATCTAGGTAGGGGTAATGTAGCCGTAGAGTCCTCAAGGAGTTGACTATATCGAGCTCATACAACCTCATGACTTATATAGTAAGTCATGAGGTTGCGGTACTGAAATTTTCTAGAACGACTCTTTGAGGCAGAAAATATTCCAATCACTCTGGCGTTCTTGCAAAAGCATAGACCTATTTACCGGGGAGTCAGCGCCTGGTCTAAGTCGGTGATTAAGTCGTCAGTATGCTCACCACCGATGCTCAAGCGAATGAGACTGTTGGGTATGTTGCCAAGTGCACGTCCAGAATCGCCCTGCTGTTGGTGAGTGGATATAGCTGGAATCGTGGCTATGCTCTTTATGCGCCCAAGATCAGCAGCGCGCCAGATGAGCTTTAATTTGTCTAGGGTATCCCGCGCTGCGGCTGAGCCTTCCTGCACGGTAAAACCTAGTAGGTGGCCGTATCGATTCATAGGAGCACCATTCTCTAGAGAACCATCTACTAATAGCATGTGTTTGGTTGCCAGAGAATGTCCACGCATGCTTTCTAACCCTGGATAGAACACCTCTTTGACTTGCGAATGGTTCTTTAGAAAGAGTGATATTTGTATGGCGTTACGGCTGAAAAGATCAATCCTGCTACGTAGCGTTCGAAGGTCATTCATAATCATCGTAGCGCTATGCGGGCTCAAGCAGGGACCATAATCGCGATAATGCGCTGATTTGATGTGGTGGGCGAAATTATTGCGCAATTCGTCTTCTACGAATCGACTGTTGATGTGGTGTCGAGCAACAAGTGCTCCCGCAATTGCCATTCCGCTGCTGGTGATGCTCTTGCTGAGCGAATGAACGACAATGTCCGCACCTTTACATAGGGGGCGTAACAGGGCTGGTGTTGCTATTGTACTGTCAATGATTAGCGGACACCCGTTTTCGTGTGCTAGTGATGCCGTAGATTCGATGTCCAGCATCTCTAGCCCTGGATTACTCGGAACCTCACCGTACAGAAAGCGCGTGTTGTCATCAATCTGTCTGGCCCACTCTTCTAGATTGAGTGGGTCGATTACCCAGCGGATTTCAACCCCGCGTTCTTTGCCGTAGCGTTCCTGAAACAGCATGAAAGTACCGCCATAGCATTTGGCACTGGCGACTATGTTCATAGGCTGGGTGCCAGACAGGAACGGATCTGTTGCCATGAAAATCGCAGCCATACCCGACGCTGTTACGCAGGCGGTGGCCCTGCACTCACCGCCATAAGTTTCCAATAATGCAATAGTCTCCTCAAGGAAATGCTGGGTGGGGTTAGCGAAGCGACTGTACACCCAGCTCGGCATTAGGTTTGCCAGAGCAGCCTCCATGTGGTCGCTGTCCTCAAAATGTTGTGCTGGACTCAGATATGTCGGTTCAATTATGCTTCCCTGATTGGCGAGAGCTGCCTGCATATTGTAGAGACCATGTACTGCAACAGTATCGAATCTCATCGTGCGCATCACTGCACGGCGTCTTTCTGCTGCGGCTGTTAGAGTGTCGCCTTGATTAAGGTGTTTAAGCAAAGAGGGGGAGTATTTATCGGTAGTCTTCATACGTGACTCGGCGCCAGCATCCCTTGAGGTGTCATATTTTCTTCAGTATGGGTGTCTAGAGATTATCCAGATTATTATTTCCCTTGAATCTCGTGCCACACGCGTTTTATCATTAGGGCATCCTCTTCCATGATTGGGCTTTCACATAGTAATCGCCCGGCGCAATTATTATCTGCCAGTGCTTTTAGGAAGTCGTGATAGCGCAGGTCGCCATCCTTGAATGACAGGTGTTTTTTTTCTCCCTTGGGACCGTAATCAATGCCGGATATGTGTATATGTAGTTCGCGCAGCTTTTTCTCTCCGAGAATTGCACGGACGGATTTTAGTACTGCGTCAAATTCCTCGTAGCTATTCACACTTCCGTCTCCAGGGCGGGCGTGTAGATGTGCTATGTCGATGCATGGGGATACGCCGGGGATCTCTTTTGCAAGTTGTAGTGTGTCTTCTAGAGACCCGAGCATTGCGCTCTTGCCCATCGTTTCTGGGCGCAGAGTGACTGTGTTGCCGGCAGCGCGCAGTTCGTCTACGCAATCGCTTAAACGCTCGAGAGCTAGTGGTAGCACATCTTCAGGTGGGCTACCGAAATAGGATCCGGGATGAAAGATAATGTCCGTAGCACCGGCTATATTGCCGTAGTGTGCCGCGTCCATTAAGCGTTGACGGCTCTTGGGCCACTCATCATCTTTGGCATTGAGGTTTATGAAGTACGGCGCATGTACACTTAGGGATACTTGGTGTTTGGCAGCGGCTGCGTTGATTTTCTCACATGTACTTTCTTTTACTCGGACTGAATGTACCCATCCAAGTTCAAGTGTGTCTAGACCGAGATCGGCACTATGAGCAATAGCACCAGCTGAGCCACCTGGTTTCCTTGGCGTAGAGATTGGAGATCCCACTGTGCCAAATATGAAGTCTGTTTTTGTCATTGTTCCTCTAATAAGCTTCAAATTATAGACATGTTGTTGTTTAGCGGGGTCGTGAGATTTGATTGTTTTTTTCACATGCGCATGCGGTGATGCTATTCCCGCTGTGTTGTTCGACAAGTTTTCCGTGATATGCACGATGTTCGCCGACTGTCTCCCATCCTCCGAGCACAAATTTCAGTGGCCCTCCGGCTGGCATCCATTCACCGTTGAATTTACGTGCTATGTGCAGATGCGTGCCTGTGGATTCTAATCCTCCATCACAGGAGGGTTGACCAAGTCTTTCTCCGGCCTTCACTCGTTGCCCGACCTGTCGTAGGAAAGTGTCTGTGCGCAAGTGCGCGTATACAAGGGTCCATCCTGTCGTCTCCGTATCGCTGTCACCAATGGTGTGTGCCAGCAAACCCGGTCCAATGCGGGTGATGACCCCGCTAGAAGGCGCTACCACCCAGTCTGTGCTTTCAGAGCAACCGGGTGAAGCCAGTGGAGGCGCAAAGTCAAGGGCAGCCCAAGGAGCTGAATCGCGCCAGCTATTGTGCGGACCGCCGGTGAAATACCAGATTACCCCTGGCTCGAAAGGTAGATGTATCTCCGGTTGCCTTAGGCCTGGCTCGATTATCATAATATCGTAGTTAAATGGGTTTCCAAAAAGATTCTCGTATGTGGAGGCCAAACCATTTGGTGATATCGCCGTTTCAAACAGCGCAGTAGAATAAAGATGTGAGAAAAATGAGTAAACGGCAACGGTGCCGGCATTCAGGCGTGGGTCGAGCCAAAAAGTCTCTCCATCTGCAAGCGACAGTTCGGATATATGTCCGTGTCGCCAGCCATAATAGCCTGCGTTTAGATTTTCCGCCGCCCATACAAGTTGATTGGTCAATTTGGCGTACTTCCAGTCTTGCACGTTGAGGGGGTACTCTGCCATGGCGTTGGAGTTCGTGCCGCCAGTTAAGAGTCCTGTCTGGTATTCGAGTAACGAGAGTAATAGGCGTGGGTTTACTGAAAATGTCATGGCGACGTCATATACCACTTCCCAACCTGGCATTAGATTGTCTTGGCCAGCCATTGTCTTTGCCAGCCCCCCTTGCTCATGAGCTTCCACTGTAGTTCGCAGGTCCAAATCGCGCTGTCCGGGTCCGTATACCAACTCGCTGTCAGGGATAATTAAGAATGGAGGAGGTTTATCGCTCAGATCAATGTCAGGAATTGTGATGGAAGCCCCTTTTTCTAGAAAATCATACTCAGGAAGATTGAGGTTTGCGCGTCGCATTAGCTCGGCATCAACCTTGTAGCGCCGTGACAGAGTTGGCAGAGTGTCGCCATTGTGTGTGTAGTGAATGGATAGAATCTGGGGACTGTATGGAATCTGATTAGGCGTGGAGGTTATATCCTGAGCGTCATGTGATTGCGTCGGCATTTGTGATGGCACTATGGTGTTAATAACCACCTCGGTTTTCTGCTGTGAGATGTTCACCGCTGGTGGCACCAAGGTTGGGGCATCTGGAGGGTCAGACGTGATGTCTGCAGTGCATGCGGCTGCCATAGCGGTTAACAGCGACGTACGAACAAGAATGGTCTGAAGTTGCATAATGTTGTAGGATGGGAATTATACGCGATGGACACCAACTTGGATGTGCGGGGCATTGTGACTTGCTGCGGCTTGTGATATTGTTTGTTACCAATGCAAATAGGGTCAATTCGCTCAGTAGAGTTTCGCAGAGATGCGGGTATCAACTTACTGAGGGCTTTGCTTTATGCGGCTTTAGTTTTCCTTCCTTCTGGAGGAGTCTTTGCCAGTGAAGCAAACCCTGATCCTCGTTTTGGGGTAGTTGAAGCGTATCAACGACCACAAGCTGCTCAAGCTTTAGGTGTAGGGTGGGATCGTCTTATCATTGAGTGGTATCGTGTGCAGCCTTTAGGACCTCAGCACTGGCTCTCCGTTTTACCTCATGGTGTACAAAGCCGTACTGCTCCTGATAATCGTACTTACTCCAATCATATGACTTTTCCGTTGTCTACAAATGATTGGCAATATCAATCGCAGATTGCTGGTAGGGAGTTCGCTGCAGTGCTGATGGGTACACCAGCATGGGCTACAGAGGGCGTTCCGGTGCGGGGCGTACCATCTGGTCTATACCTACCTGTGCATCATCCTGAGAACTATTGGGCGAATTTCGTGCGTCGCATGGTAAGTGATCACCGCGGGCTTATTAAACACTGGATAATCTGGAACGAACCTGACATATCATCTGACCATCCGGGTGCCCAGTTCGATGGTTCAGTGGAGGACTATTACCGGTTAGTGAAAGTGGCCGCACTTGCAGCGTTGGAAGTTGACCCAGGAGCGGTAATACATCTTGGCGGGCTCACTTTCTGGCATGATGTAGTCTACGGACGCGAGCCATATTTAAGTCGTTTCTTGGGTGTTGCAATGCAGGATGAGGGTGCTGCCAAGGAGGGGTATTTCTTTGATGTGGCTACGGTACACGTGTATTTCAATACAGAAAGTGTATTTACCATCATAGAGAGCCAACGCAAAATTCTGCGAGAGTTTGGGTTGCAGAAACAAGTGTGGTTGAACGAGACTAACGCTGCGCCCATGGATGATTCGATGCATCCGTGGAATGACCCACTCATCCCGGTGACAATGCAGCAACAGGCCTCGTTTATGATTCAATCGACGGCACTCGCATTCGCAGCTGGTGCGGAGCGTTTGGCAGTGTACAAACTGTATGACCATGTTGCCCCTGTTCACGGTCACGAATCTTATGGTTTGATTCGTTGGGATGGGTCTCTACGGCCCGCAGCAACAGCTTATCGATTGGCAATCGAAATGCTATCAGACTTCTTTAGGGTCAAAAAAAATACACATCAAAAGTACCATCTGGTGGATTTCGTGGGTTCAAGTGCTGTGACACATGTTGCCTGGGCGAGGGAGGCCGAGTCGGTGATACTGGAAGTTGTGGCAAACCCCGGAGCTAATCGTGCAAATCTCGTCGACCAGCGCGGAAAGGTGATGCAAATTCTAGCAGAGGATGGCTATTACAGGTTGGAATTGCCAGCGGCGGTCTGTGCTGACAACGGCGAATGTTTCGTTGGTGGTGAGCCTCGAATGCTAGTAGAGTACTTGGGTTGCGACCACTATCTGCCCAAACATCAGCGCAAATGTGTTCTCTGGCTTGCTGCGGAATAAGGTCCCTCTGGATAAGTGTTGTTGACCTACGCATCAAGAAGGCGTATAATAATTTAGGTGAGCCTAAAAAAACTTTTAGACGAGGGATGGTGTTGAATTGGTACGATTGACACTGGCCGATTTGGGACACGGTCAGAGCGCTCGTGTACTGGGTATCTCAAGTGATATTCGTGGGATTGAGCGGCGTCGTCTCCTAGATCTCGGTGTGTTGCCGGGCACCGTTGTAAAGGCTGAAATGAGGAGTCCAAGTGGTGACCCGACTGCTTATCGAATTCGCGATGCAGTCATTGGTCTTCGCGCAGAGCAGGCTTGTATGATTAACGTCGTGCTTGTTTGAGTATTTTTGAAAGGAAAACATGAAATCATGACTGTTGAAATCAATGCCCCGATTGCTGAGAAGTGTGTCACTTGCCCAGCCCATAACTCGGCCCAGTTGCTCAAACTTGGGGTGGATATGCAAGATTGGGATTATGTAGTGGCACTTGCTGGAAACCCTAATACGGGAAAAAGCACAGTCTTTAATGCACTTACGGGAATGCGCCAGCATACTGGGAATTGGCCGGGCAAAACCGTGTCTCGAGCAGAAGGTGGCTATAAATACCAATCCGCGCGTTTCAAGATAGTCGATCTTCCGGGTACGTACTCTCTTCTGAGTACTAGTACCGATGAGGAAATAGCGCGTGATTTTATTCTTTTCGGTCAGCCGGATGTGACAGTGGTGGTTGTGGATGCGACTCGGCTTGAGCGAAATCTCAATTTGGTGCTGCAGGTGCTTGAAATTACTGACAGGGTAGTGGTATGTCTGAACCTGATGGATGAAGCCCGCAGGCGTGGGCTACAGGTTGATGATAGAAGGCTGGCTCGTGATCTTGGCATTCCGGTGGTTCCTACCGCAGCTCGTTATGATGATGGGCTCACGGAATTAATTCGGACAGTCCAGCAAGTTGCATCTGGAGAGTTGGTGAGTCGTCCACATCGTACTCAAAGTAAGTCACCGGAGCTTACGGGTGCGATAGCGCAGCTTGCAGCGCAAATTGAATCGGAATTTCCAGGACTCCCCAATGTAAGATGGGTTGCGATGCGATTGTTGGATGGTGACACTAGTATTGCAACAGCACTGAGCCAAGGAGAGCTTGGCAGGCTGTAGTGATGGAGTATAGAGATAGGTGATATAGCGATGAGAGACAACAAGATGGAGTCTATGCTTGTAGAGGCAGAAGAGCTGCGTCGCCAGGTGGGTGGGGATTTTCACGAGAGACTGGTGGAGATAACATATGCTGATGCTGCGCGCATTGCCGACCGTGCAGTCACACGTCCGCAGCAACCTCCACGTTTCGATTTGGACCGTACCATCGATCGACTTGTAACTAGCCGTGCATTCGGATTTCCGTTGATGCTCTTGATGCTAACGGTGGTTTTCTGGTTGACCATTGCTGGTGCAAACGTGCCTTCCAGCATGCTGGCGACTCTGTTTTTGGAAAACTTGCATCCTATACTAAAAACGGGAGCGTCCGCAATCGGCATGCCCTGGTGGCTAGACGGATTCTTGATTGATGGGGTTTATTTGGCCATGGCATGGGTCATAAGTGTTATGCTTCCGCCGATGGCTATCTTTTTCCCTCTGTTTACCCTTCTAGAAGATTTTGGCTATCTGCCTCGAGTGGCATTCAACCTAGATAATATTTTTCGGAAATCGGGTGCACATGGCAAGCAGGCGCTTAGTATGGCGATGGGTTGGGGGTGTAATGCTGCTGGTGTAATAGCGACGCGTATCATTGACAGCCCACGTGAGCGTCTGATTGCTATTATTACGAATAATTTTGCTTTGTGCAACGGGCGCTGGCCTACACAAATATTGGTCGCTACCGTGTTTATTGGCGCACTGGTTCCAGCGCATCTAGCGGGTCTTGTCTCTGCTCTCGCTGTAGTGGCAATTGCAGTTCTGGGTGTCGTCTTAACCTTTGTCGTATCGTGGGGGCTTTCGCGTACTGTACTCAAGGGGGAAGTGTCAACCTTCAGCTTGGAGTTGCCCCCCTATCGTCCTCCGCGCATTTGGCAGACCATATATACATCACTTATCGATCGCACTATTTTCGTTCTATGGCGCGCAATTCTGTGGGCGGCACCGGCAGGTGCGCTAATTTGGATTAGCTCGAATTGGTTCATAGAAGACCTGAGTCTTGCAGAACATATTATCAACACCCTGAATCCGTTTGGCCTGTTTATTGGTCTCAACGGGGTAATTCTTCTGGCATATATTCTGGCGATTCCAGCAAACGAGATAATCATTCCAACTATACTTATGCTGACCGTACTCTCGTCGCGGATGACGTCTATTGGCGCGGGCGCGGGAGTTATGTTTGAACTGGATTCTCTTGGTGCCACGCTCTCTATATTTAACGCTGGTGGATGGACGCTACTGACGGCGGTAAATCTGATGCTTTTCAGCCTGATTCATAATCCATGTAGTACAACAATTCACACTATCTACAAAGAAACTGGTAGTGCCAAGTGGACTATAGTTTCTACTTTCCTGCCTGTGGCCATGGGTCTGGCAGCTACATTCTTTGTGGCGCAATTCTGGCGGTTACTCGGCGGAGCAGGTTAGGGTTCTGGTAGGTCTGATAGGTTCATTCTCCTATCATCTGCACCACTAGTTCGCGTTTGCGTGGGCGGTTGTCGAAATCAACAAATATAATCTGTTGCCACATTCCCAGAGTTAGTTTCCCCGATATAAAAGGCACGGTGAGGGAGGGACCGAGTATAGCGGCACGAGAGTGAGCGTGTCCATTGCCATCTCCCCAGCGCGCGTTGTGGGCGTAATGCCTCGTCGGGCTTGCAATTTCATCGAATAGGCGTCTTAGATCCTGTAAGCATCCATCCTCAAATTCTATTGTGGTCAGTGCTGATGTGGATGATGGGCAGAAAACATTCACTATACCGTTCCTTAATCCGGATGTGTGCACTAGCTGCGATACTCGGTCGGTAATGTCTTGGGCATCTGTGTGTCCCTGTGTGACCAAGTCGATAGTCTGCGTGGTTACGCTCATTGACTGTACTTTTCCATCAATAGTCTCAGTGTAACACATGGTTGGGGATGGAATGTTTGTGGTGTCTTGCTTAATTCTGCAATTCAGGTGACGCACTCATTCACAATCACTATCAAATGATAATGATTGTGAATGAGTGCGTCACCCAGATTATTTGCTTGTGCGTCGTATGCGTGAGGCTGGAGTGTGCTTCACTCCACAGCCAAGTCACTTTACAATGAATCTTATCTGTATTTGCTGACAATGCTCTGAGTAATCTGAATGTGTGGGCGAGTACTGATTTTACCGAGAAGCCACGATACTGCGATCCGGTGCCACGCTCTAGCTTCGCACTTGTAATGATAATAGTGCTTATATTTGGTATTCTAATTATAGACTTGCGCTTCCACTCAGCGCATTAGGATACGAGGGTGGCACAGTACTCATGTCTTTGAACGGGCTTTGTCTGTTGGCATGTCGGATGCGTGGAATTTGAAATCTTGTATGGCAACTTGCTTGTTGTCTCGGTCCGTGCGACAATTGCTCATTGGAGTGTAAAGCACTATATGAACGATGCCACTGAGCAGGTAGAGGCCAGCGCGCAGTTGCAATCTACATCTTCTGATACTATCACATTCAGACGCAGTCATTTCTACATCGTTGTGTCTATCCTCATGTTTGCATTGGGGTTGGGGCTCGGATACTTGCTATGGGGTGAGCGGGCATCTGCTGCTCTGGATGAAATCCCGGCTATAGTTGGAGGGAGCGACAAAGCGGATACGGTGTTGCAGGGCACGCGAGAAGCGCCGCAGCGAATAGATGTGAGCCCTGACGATGATCCGTATTACGGACCTCAGGATGCTCCTATAACCATCATCGAATTTAGCGATTTTGAATGCCCATATTGTGCTCGTGTCCATCAAGATACTCTTGTCCCACTCTTGGAGAAGTTTCCTCAGCAGGTGCGTTTGGTGTATAGAGATTTCCCGCTAACTAATATTCATCCCAACGCGCAACCGGCCGCAGAAGCCGCACAGTGCGCCTTTGCCCAGGGAAAGTTCTGGGAGTTTCATGATGGTATCTTCCGAAATCAATCGCGGCTAGGAAGTGCAGTGTATTTTGAGCTTGCGGAAAAACTGGGTTTGAATGAGAAGGAGTTTACTACGTGCGTCACTTCTGGAAGGTTTGCGGATGAAGTTACCCGAGATTTAGATGCAGCACGCGATCTGGGTGTTACTGGGACACCGACTTTTTTCATAAATGGACGACCGATGGTTGGGGCGCAGCCTCTGGAGTCCTTTGTTTACATTATTGAGGAAGAACTTGCCTTGAAATAATCAGAGGCACCGGTTCTGGATTTGATTGATGCTTACTCCAATAGAAAAACTACTTTTTCTCCTCATCGCTACGCTTTCTTTGGCTCTTAGCTTCCGCAATTTTTCTCTGGTTTTTCAGATAGTGCGTCGCGGTCGCCCTGATTTGGCATTTGATGGTCTTAGGCAGCGGATAAGGCATGCGCTGCAGGTATACCTTACCCAGTATACGGTCTTGCGCTCGCGCCCGGTCGTCAGTTTGCTGCATACTCTTGTTGCTTGGAGTTTCACATACTATTTGTTTGTCAACTTGGGAGATGTGTTAGAGGGTTTTATTCCCAATTTTCGTTTTCTGGGTCGTGGCATTGCTGGAGGCATATATCGACTTGGTGCCGACCTGTTAACCGTGATAGCGTTGGTTGGAGTCACTTTTTTCTTGATTCGGCGTTTTGCCACACCTGCGCTGCAGTTAGTTATCGCAGAAAATGTGAAGCTGCATCCCAAAGCTAACGTGGGTATGCGTAAGGATTCTCTGATAGTGGGTGTGTTCATATTGATGCATGTGGGATTTCGCTTTGTCGGTGCTAGCGCTTTGATTGCAGCAGATGGAGCAGATAATTGGCAGCCGTTCGCCTCTTTAGTAGCAACGCTTTGGTCGGGTGTACCTCCTGATTGGTTGGTTTTACTTGAGCATGTCTCGTGGTGGGTAAGCTTAGGCATGATCTTACTCTTCATTCCATATTTTCCCTATAGCAAACATCTTCATCTGATCATTGCCCCCATTAATTACTTGGCGAGTCCTGAGCGTGTCACATTGGGCGCGTTGTCGCCCATGGATTTTGACGATTCTGAGATGACGGAGTTTGGTGTACAAAGGCTTGAGCAACTGGGCCAGAAGCAATTGCTGGATGCGTTTGCCTGCATAATGTGTAACCGTTGCCAAGATGTTTGTCCGGCATATGTGACTGGCAAAGAGCTTTCGCCGTCTGCACTTGAAATTAACAAGCGTTATTCTCTGAACAGTGACTTGGTCGCTATGGCGGGTGGAGCCACCTCTGAGCCGATGGTTGGGAACGTCATCAGCGAATCGGCCCTCTGGGCCTGTACTTCTTGCGGTGCTTGTGTGGATATTTGTCCTGTTGGTAACGAACCGATGTTTGATATTATGGATATGCGTCGCTATCAGGTGTTGACTGCGGGAGAGTTCCCAGTTCAACTGCAAAATGCCTTTAATGGCATGGAACGTCAAGGAAACCCTTGGCAGATTAGCGAGAATCGTATGGCATGGGCCGAGGGCATAGAAGTACCAACTGTTGATGACAACCCGGATTTCGAGTATCTCTACTGGGTGGGATGGGCAGCTAGTTATGAACCGCGCGCGAAAGAAGTGGCACGCTCATTCGTAAAGATTCTAAATGCAGCAGGTGTCAATTACGCAGTTTTGGGGGCTCGGGAAGTTTGCACTGGAGATACGGCGAGGCGTACTGGGAATGAGTATCTCTTTAGTGAGTTGTCTGGCGCCACCATTGAGACGTTGAATGGTGTCGGCGTGCGTAATATTGTGGTTACTTGCCCTCATTGTCTGCATACTTTGGGTTCTGAATATCCGCAGTTTGGAGCAGATTTTTCTGTGGTCCACCATACCACATTAATCAATCAACTGATTAGCGAGGGAAAATTGAAGCTTCAGGAAGACGTTGGTGACTCGCATCAAGTAACTTTTCACGATCCATGCTATCTGGGGCGTAACAGTGGCGTGTTTGCCGATCCTCGCGAAGTGTTGGCAGCTGGACCGGTTGAGATAGTGGAAATGGAACGTACCCGTAGCAATTCCTTTTGTTGTGGTGCGGGTGGTGGACAGATGTGGAAGGAGGAAGAGGATGGTCACTTTGGAGTCAGCGAGTCTAGATTCCGGGAAGCTGAGAATACCGGTGCGGCAACACTGGCAGTAGGCTGCCCATTCTGCCTCGTTATGATGACCGATGCCAACCGAAATACTGGCGAGACTATGCGGGTACGCGATGTAGCTGAGATTGTGGCTGACTCCTTGATTTGACATGCAAATTATTGCGATGAACAAACCATTGGCGCATCAGCACTTTATAGCGCTACTAGCGATGCTGATCGTGGCATTCTGGATGAGGTCCTATGCCTTAGGTGCGCAAGAATTGCGCGGCGATGAGGCCGGATCATGGAATTTCGTTGTGCAAGAATCTGGTCCTATTGCTCTGGTGGAGCGCATAATACGGGAAGGTGATCCTCACCCTCCACTACATCACTGGATTTTGCAGGGGTGGGTAAGAATTTTTGGGGACAGTGAATGGGCGCTTCGAACTCCCTCTGCATTTCTTAGCCTCATTCTCGTGTCTCTCGTCTACAAGTTTGGCGCCAGTGTGGTTTCAGATAAGGTTGGCTTTATTGCAGCCTTGATTACGGCATTGCATCCGTTTCAAATCTGGCTGGCGCAGGACGTGCGCCACATGTACGAGCTGGCAATAATCTTTGTTCTGTTGGGTACGCTTAAACTCCCGGGTTTGCTGCGAGGGAGTTATCGTGATTGGTGGATATATGTTCTTGCCGGGACACTGGCCATGTACAGCCACTATTATGCTATTTTCGGTTTTATGGCGCATAGTGCTTATGTGTTCCTCCGTCGGGATACCAACAGGAAGATTTGGATATGGGCGTCTTTCTTTGTGGCCATGCTTGTTTCTCCTTGGGCAATAGCTATTATTCCTGTGTACGTGGAAGGGCAGTTAGCTGACCCATCCACTATTTCTTTGCTGTTCTACCTGAGCCGTATTGCTGCTGATTTTGCCCTGGGACCTGTGGTAATTCCGGCTGTGGCTCTTCCTGTGGCAGGGTTAGGACTGGCACTTGTTGTGCATGGTGCTGTGTCTATACCTCGGGACAAAAGCAGCGCTTGGCCCGTATTTCTGGTCATATGGCCTTTACTGACACTCGTTGGGATTTACGTTGTTACAACTCGACGTGGTACTCTTAATTCTTTCTACTTCTTGGTTTCATTTCCGGCTATTTATGTACTGTTGGCTACTGGATGGTATGCGCTGCTGCGCCGCTCACATGGTTTTGTAGCTGCTACTTTTACCGCTCTGATTGCGATTGTGTTGGTTTGTTATGCACTGAGTAATTACTTTTTCGACAATCAATGGAGTAAAAATCGAGGCTTACGGGATGTGGCAGAAATTCTGAGGTCACATGCACGCGAAGACGATGTCTTTATTGCCAATTTCCCTGATCCATCCCAGGATTATTATCTGCGGGATGTGATGCTTGACCGCACAATGCTGCCTAAACAGGCGCAATCTACACGTATGGAAACGCGTACTGCCTTGCAGGAATTGGCAGGTAAGTACAGACGTTTATGGTTCATCCCCATGGAGGCCCTTCAATGGGATGAAGATTCGACTATGTTGGATTTGCTGGATCAAGGTTATGTGCGTGAGGTAGAGTACAAGGTGGGTAAACTCGAGTTACTTAGATTTGCCAGTGATCCCTGGAGCGTGTCATCTATCCAGGAAGTGGGTGCTGCCTTCGTGGCCGGACCGGAACTAGCACATGTCCACTTGGCTGTGAACGGTATGGAGGCTACGAAGACTATCTCAGCTGGGGACCGCTTACGCATTTCGTTGGTATGGATGACGTCGATGACTTCAATCGATGAAGATTACATAGTGTTCGTACATCTGCTAGATTCCGATGGAATGTTGGTTGCGTCTCACGATGGAACTCCGGTACATGGTATTCGACCCACATCTACTTGGCTGCCCGGAGAACATGTTGTAGATGTACATATTCTTCAGGTGCCTGTAGTCCTAGACAGTGGACTTCTCACTTTGTCAGTAGGCTTGTATGTGCGGGATACAGAGGAACGTCAGAAAACGGTTGGTGGAGGTGACTCTATAGAAGTGTTTGAATACACAGTGGAGAGTTAATGGCAGACGTTTGAATGATTAATGTCAAGTTTTTGTTATGTCCTGTAGAGCTTCGTGAAGCATAGGGTACTTAAAAACGTATCCTTCTGACTGTAATCGTGCTGGCAACGCGCGTTGACCACAAAGCACCACGTCGGCCATTTCTCCGAAAAGAATCTGAAACGCGAATCCGGGCACTGCGAACCAAGAAGGTCTTCGCATTGTATGTGCCAGAGCTTTGGTGAATTCCGCATTCGTCGCGGGTTCTGGGGCTGTTACATTGAAGACGCCCTTCATGTCCTTGTTGTCAATAAGGAAGCGTAAAGCTCCTACTGTGTCGGCGATGTGAATCCAAGGATAGTATTGGCGACCGCTACCCAGTTTCCCTCCCACGAACATTCGGATTGGCAGTGCCAGTCTGGGTAGGAATCCGCCTTCCATGGTCAAGTGTAATCCCAAGCGTGCTATAACGTGGCGCACACCGAGCGTTTCCACGGTAGTGCTGGATTCTTCCCAGTCTTGACACACCTCTGAAAAATAATCTGTTCCGGCAGGATGGGACTCATCTATTGTTTCCTCGCCAAGCGGTCCGTAATAGCCTACTGCGGATGCCTGTACGAAAACGTCCGGTTTCCGTTTTGATGATTCTATCGCGACTGACAGAACCTTCCCTGTCGTGACTCTGCTAGAGTGGATGAGTTCTTTTTTCTTGTCTGTCCAACGCTGCGGAAGCATTCCGGTTCC
>JAKUPR010000002.1:61414-106941 GCA_022450585.1 Anaerolineales bacterium
TGAGCAAGGCTTGGATAATTGTATCGTCGGCAGTTTCCGCCAGGCGAGGATGCCTTGGCAGCCCGCTGATAGTCCGACCAGATCGGGTTATCCCGCCAAATACAAAACAACTTTCCCCTGCTAGATGTACCACTGCATCTGTTCTCTCTAATTCAAGTTCCCAACCTGATGTGTTGATGCCGTCCCAGTATAGTACCTGTGCTCCGGAGGGAACTGCTATGTTTCCGGCATGACGACTGAGGATGGTAACAGTGTGACCATCGCCAAGTAGATTTCTTGTAAGTGCCTGGCCAACTAGGCCACTACCGCCTGGGATAAGTATGTGCATGGTATTGTTTCACCTATTGCCCTGTTTAATTATTGTTTTGCCGGTCAGTTGTAAACTTAATGCCTTGAGCCAGTGGCAATTCTTTTGTCCAGTTGATAGTGGTAGTTTGGCGTCTCATATAACCTTTCCATGCGTCTGATCCGGCTTCGCGTCCGCCCCCGGTGTCTTTCTCGCCGCCGAAGGCACCGCCAATTTCAGCGCCTGAGGTCCCTATATTGACATTGGCTATGCCGCAGTCGGATCCGCCGACGGAAAGGAATCTCTCGGCTGTGTTGAGGTTGCAAGTGAAAATCGCACTGGAGAGTCCTTGCGGCACCGAGTTATGAATGGCAATTGCCTCGGTCAAATCTCTGTATTCCATGACATACAGGATGGGCGCGAATGTCTCCTCACATACCAGTTTGGACTGATGTGGCATACGCACGATTGCTGGCTGAACAAAATAGGGGCCTAGCTTGGTCAAATGCTTCCCACCGTAGACTATTTGACCACCGTTTGCAGAGACCTCATCGAGTGCAGTCATCATGTCTTCAACTGCCTTAGCATGAACCAATGGCCCCATCAAGATGTCATTCTGGAGCGGGTTGCCTATCTGTATTTGATTATATGTGTTAACAAGACGTTCCGTCAATTGGTTTGCGATTGAGTGATGAACGATTAGTCGGCGAGTACTTGTGCATCGTTGACCGCTGGTACCTATTGCGCCAAATGCTATGGCTTGTACCGTCAGGTCGAGATCTGCGTCGGGGGCTACGATAATTCCGTTGTTGCCGCCTAGTTCTAGGATTGAGCGACCTAGGCGTGCCGCAACCTGTTTCCCTACCTGGCGACCAGTACTAACCGAACCAGTGAAGGAAATGAGCGGGAAGCGCGCGTCGTTTACCAACCTACTTCCTGTGCTTGGTCCATCACCTACTATTAGATTGAATACGCCCGCAATGTTGTGATCAGACATCACCATGTTGGCTATGTGCTGCACTGCTATTGCTGTAAGAGGTGTGATTTCGGATGGTTTCCAGACTACAGTGTTGCCGCAGACAGCAGCGATTGCAGCATTCCAAGCCCAGGGTGCCCCAGGAAAATTAACGGCGGTGCTCACTCCTGTAGGTCCAAGTGGATGCCACAGCTCATACATGCCGTGGCCCTGTCTTTCCGAATGCATGGTGCGGCCGTAGAGTTGTCGGGAAAGACCGACAGCAAAATCGCATATGTCAATCATCTCCTGTACCTCGCCGATGCCTTCCGCACGAATCTTTCCCATCTCTAGAGCAATCAACTCTCCCAATGGTTCTACATGTTCACGCAGTGCGTTGCCCATGTCTCGCACAAACTGGCCCCTGATTGGAGCAGGGCGCTCACTCCATGCTCGGAATGCACTAGTAGCTTGTTCGACAACGTGCTCATATGATTGATGGCCAGCTGCCTGCACACTAGCTAGTGGCTGCCCGTCGGTTGGGTTAATTGAAACTACAGTAGCTCCGGAGTTGTCACTAACCCATCCATTTGTACCATAACAGGCACCGTGGTTAGTTCCGTCAACTCGCAGTTTTTGTAGAAGCTTGTACATGTTTTTCTGCGAACGATTCGCCAATCACTCAGAATTAGTCTGAAGGCGGGAAGGTCACTACCATAGTCATTCCCCACCTCAAACGCGGGTCGCTTTCTTCCAGACTCACCGTAACAGTGTAGGTAACATCGCCTCGTTTTTCCTCATGCAGGGTGCTTATATCTGTGACGATGCCAGTAAGTTCTAGGTCTGGAAGGGCATCAGGAGTAATATTGACTCTCTGGCCTAGTGTCACTTCTGGCACTTCAATTTCGGTCAGATTGTCAGTCTCTACTTTCCAGCCGGAGAAATCTGCGACTGTAACTACTGTTTGACCGGCCTGTAAGTAAGTATTCATCTTAAGTGATAGATCTGCGATAGCTCCGGACCAAGGTGCAAGCAGCTCGTTATGGAGAAGGTTTGCCCTTGCTGACCTCAATGATGCCAGGGCTGAACGCTCTAGCGCCAGAGCTGAATCTACGTAGATAGATGCTGATTCTTGCTGCATCTGTGCTAATTCTAATGTAACAGTCGCAGATTCATGTTGCAGTCGTGCAAGATCTAGGGTTACTGAAGCGGATGCGCGTTGCACACGTGCAACATGTAAAGCTAGTTCTGCTTGCTTCACGCGTAGCTCAATATTCTGTGCTTGTGCGTCAGTATAATCTGCGTGCGCTTTTGCCTGGGCAAGCTGTGCCTCGGCTAACTCTTTTTCGTCAGGATCGATACCATCCTGCAGTTTGCTTGAGCGCTTGCGTGCATCATCCAATTGTGCTTGGGCCAGGGTAATATCAGTGCGTAACTGCTGCGTCGATAAAGATACTGATTCGGGCAAGGCCGGATCCGCAGCGGATTGCCCCGCTGCTGCGAGTATACCTTCTCGGCTGTACTTCTCGCTCTGTACCCAGTCCAGATTGCGCTCTACTCTTTCCAGCTCCATTTGGGCTTCTCTAATGGCTTCATCGTTCTGCAGTCTTGCTTTCTTTAACTCCAGGACTGCCTCGTCGTATTGCGAGACTGCATCTCTATAATCCTCTTGCGCGTCTACTAGAGTGGATGTACGGCTGTCGACTGTGACCTTGCGATTAGAGTCGCATGTCCAAGTGACTTTGGTTACTATACTGGAGTAACTGGAGAGTAACTCATCGGCAATCCAGTTTGGTACATCATATATGTTGTCAGCTTCGTAAGTTTTTGACCTGTATGTTAGCTTCTCGCTAAATTCTAATTTGGTTGTGCTGTCATTGTCAGTCGCTAGCTCATTATTGCATCCCGGCAACGCTTTTTCTACATTAGTCATGAACTCCTGCTCGTCATCAGCAAGTTCTTTGGCTCTGTCGACTGCATCAGTTAGTAGGCCGATATCTACAATGGAGCTGCTGTATTGTAGTTCCTGCAACATATTTTCAGCTTTTATTACTTGCTGCTGGTAATAATTTAAGTCTGGTTGGTCGACTACTAACAAAGCATCTTCCGCGATTTGAAGTTGCTTTTGCGCCTGTTGAATCTCACTTTCGATTTGTGCTGGTGTCAGCCTTGCAGCATCGCGAAGAGAATCTAGAGTTTGTTGTGCCCTGATTGTTTCCAGTACGGTTTGTGCGCGTTCGAGTGAGAGCTGCGGGCCTTCCAGCTGTACTTGGGCAAGATTGTGTTCAGCTCTTTGTATTTCGGCATCCGCTTGGTCCAGGTTATGTTCTGCTTGTTGGATGTTGGCGTTCGTTTCCTCCAAAGCGAGTTCAGATTGCTGGATGCGGTATTGGGCTTCTTCCAATCCTAGTTCGGTTTGTTGTAGGTCCACACCAGCTTGTTCAACATTTGCCGACGCTTGTGCGAATGCCGCATCCAGCTGTGATTCGTTATCCAAACGAGCAATTGGTTGTCCTGCTGTGACCACATCTCCCTCCTGTGCGAGAATCTCTGTCACACGTCCCGGCATCCCGAATGCCAAATCAATGTAGCGTTCCGGAACCAATTGACCTTCTGCCAACACCCCATAATCTTGTGATATAGCAGGAATAATGACGGATTCCGAAGGAGGGCTATCCTCTTGTTGGCATCCGATTATTCCTGCTGCGCATACAATTGTTATTACTGAATGAATTATGTTTTTGTTTTGCATTGATTTTCCTATGTGTCAAATGTGGCGAAAATGTGCCATCGTCTTCTGATTAGATTCTACTCCCTCTGATTTTGATGCTTTCAAGTGGCCACTATGTTTCATTACGATATATATACTCTATGTGAGCGCCAGCCTCTTCAATCTCCAGAAGAGCATTGTATCCTCTTGTCAATTCAAAAAAGTTTCCGCGAAACTTGCTAATTGTAGTCAGTAGGACACAAAGGTCAAGTGCTTTGTTCAATCCCCTTTTGTGCTATGTGCTTTTTTCATCAACTATTTTACCGTACTCTAATCTAATGGTATTCCTCGCTGTTGGAAGCACTTGGGGTATAATGCCGGTGCATTTTTGCCTACGAAAGGTGTATCACAAATTGTCTAATAGTTTTGCGGATAAAGTAGCGGTGGTTACCGGTGCGTCGCGTGGAATCGGTAGGGCGATTGCAGAGCGATTAGCGTCTAAGGGCGCAGTTGTTGTCGTGAATTATGCGCGCGATTCTGAAGGCGCGGCTGCAACTGTGGAATCGATATTAGCATCTGGTGCCAACGCAATCTCCTTGCAAGCAGATGTCTCTGATTTTACCGCAGCTGAGGCTTTGATTAAACGTACTGTCAAAGAGTACGGAAAACTAGATATTTTGGTGAACAACGCAGGCATCACACGTGATCAGATTACAATGCTCATGTCTGAAGATGACTGGGACGAAGTGCTTCGCGTGAATTTGAAGAGTGTCTTTAATTGCTGTAAACCAGCTGTAAGGGCGATGATGCGTAAGCGTTATGGAAGGATAGTTAATATTAGCTCGGTTGCAGGCATAACTGGAAACGCTGGTCAGACTAATTACTCGGCCTCCAAGGCGGGCTTAATTGGATTTTCACGTGCGCTTGCGCGAGAGGTAGCAAGGCGCAAGATTACTGTCAATGTGGTCGCGCCTGGTTTGGTGCCTACGGCGTTGACCAACATTTTGCCTGAAGAGACCAAGAATGCTTCGCTAGCTGGTATTCCTATGGGTCGTTGGGGTGATCCCCTGGAAGTGGCGGATGCCGTTGTGTTTCTGGCTGGCGAGACGGCAGGTTATATTACGGGACAGGTGCTGAATGTAGACGGCGGTATGGTAATGGGATGAGATGGTGATCGGATTAACTGAAAAAAATATAGGAGCGTTCCGGAACGTACCCAGTGTAGTGGGCTACGGGGTGCATTCGAAGTTGGGGTGTAGCTTACCGACGTATGAACTCACATCAATTCTTCGGTCACCTTGCTAATACTAGAGGTGAGAGGTCATGAAATCCCGGCGCAAAGCTCGATGCCTAGCTCTGCAAGTACTTTATGAAGTGGATTGCAGCGGACATATTCTTGAGGAGGCATTTGTGCACCAGCGGGCAGTGTCTGCCCTAACAGACATCCAAGCAGCCTTTGCTCTACGGATAGCGGAGGGCGCTTGGGGGAAGCGCGCCTGGTTGGACCAGGTGATCCATCGTCATGCTCCGGAGTGGCCACTCTCGCAGATGGCTTATATAGATCGTAACGTGCTGCGAATTGCTATTTGGGAATTTGCTGTTAGCGGTGAGACGCCATTGAAGGTGGCAATTAATGAAGCCGTGGAACTTTCCAAGCGATTCGGAAGTGATTCATCTGCGCGTTTCGTCAACGGAGTTCTGGGTACGTTGGCTGCGAAAGAGAATGACGTATGTCAGATGCTGGCGGCAAAGATTAAGAAAGAAACTGCAGAGATATGAACGGAATCGGTGGTATTGGTGGCTGGGAATTACTGCTAGTGGCGGTTATTGCTATGCTTGTGCTTGGACCAGAGCATATGGTAAAACATGCTTACCGGTTTGGACGCTGGGCACGTAAATTCTCGGGGTATTGGCAGGAGGCAGTGGGTGCTTTTCGAGAACAACTCAAGGACATAGAAAAAGAAGCAGTTGACGGCGCTGATTTACCCAACCTAAATGAGTTGAAGGATTTGGCTGCTGAGATGCGTCTAGATGATGAGTTAGCCGGCATTTCTGGGCAATCTGTATCAGGCGATGCCTCGAGTCATAAACCGGAGACTAGTTTGCCGGAAGGTGGTGTCGCAGATGAAATTGCAAACGATACCCATAAAACTGAAACTAAAGAAACTTCGTCGTACACTGCATGGCGTCCTTCTAAATGAGCCCGAAAAATGAGCACAAGTAATTTGAAATCTGAAAGTGCTAGTCGCAGGATGCCGCTGCTCCAGCACCTTGCTGAGTTACGGAACCGTATCTTGTGGTCTGCATTAGCGATTGCCTTAACATCTGGCGTAAGCTTCTGGTTTGCCGATGAGGTCATACAAATGCTGATTAGGCCATATGGCGGCTTACTTCAGGTGATTGAGCCTACTGAAGGATTTGCTGTCTTCCTGCGGGTTGGCCTAACCGGTGGCATAGCATTGGCCTCTCCACTACTTATTTATCAGGTACTGTCTTTTATCTCCCCGGGACTTACAAGCCGGGAGCGTCGTGTTCTTATTGGAGTAGTGCCGGGCGCGTTGCTACTTTATGGGGCAGGTGCATCCTTTGCTTGGTTTCTAATGATTCCAGCAGCGACTGATTTTCTGAGCAAATTCATGTCTGATATTTTCGTGGTGAATTGGACATCACGTGCCTTCGTCAAGTTTGTCCTTTCCATTACATTGTGGATAGGTGTGGCTTTCGAGATGCCGTTAGTGCTGATGTTTCTTGCTTGGCTAGGGGCTGTTACGCCGAAAAAGCTGCTTCGGGGATGGAGGTTAGCTGTTGTGATTATTGCAATAGTGGCGGCTGCTATTACTCCGACGATCGATCCGTTTAACATGCTGCTTGTAATGGCTCCTCTTTTCACTCTTTACCTTTTTAGTGTCGTACTGACCATACTTCCATATAAAGCTAGGCAACGAAAACTGTCCTAACACAAAATTTGTGCCACGCGCTATAATGCTGATAGCCATGCCGGATTATCTGGTAAGCGGTGCCCCCCCGCTCAGGCTAGCCCGGCGTGGTCTTTTCTTGCCGTCTCATACTTCTGCATGGTGTTACTTAGATGTGATGTGCACCTGAGGTAAAATGGTGAGTTCAATGTCTTTTTTCTCCCAAATGGATTCTTATGGATGACGTGACTTCGCAAAACCTGCTGTCACCGCGGCCTCTTGAGCCTCGTAAGAATGCGATTATCATTGGTGCTTCATCTGGAATAGGCGAGGCACTGGCGCGTCGTCTCGCAAAGGAGGGCTACGCTCTGGCGTTGGTTGCGAGACGTGAGAATCTATTGCGTCGTCTGTGTGAGGAAATAAATGCCGATGGTTCCCATCAAGCAATTTATTTCGTACATGATGTGCTTGTCACCGTGGATGTACCGAATCTATTTCAGAAAGCGTGTGCGGTTCTGGGAGGTTTAGACCTGTTCGTATACAGTGCAGGTGTACAGTACCCCAATGATGCTAACAGTTTTAGTGGCGAAAATGATTCTCATACTTTTAGTGTAAATTTGATTGGCGCTGCTACATGGTTGAATATGGCAGCAGAGCGTTTTCAGATTGCTGGCTCTGGACATATCGTTGGTATTGGTAGTGTAGCTGGTGATCGTGGTAGACGTGGTATGCCTGCGTACACGGCATCTAAAGCGGGTCTACATACTTATCTAGAGGGTTGGCGAAATAGGCTTTCTCGATATGGTGTGACTGTCACGACCGTGAAGCCTGGTCAGGTGGCAACTGCGCTCCTGAAAAATGCGGATCGGGAGCGCAATCCTATCTCTGCAGAAACCGCTGCCGAATTGATTTGGAAGGCCATCAAGCGGCGTCGAACTATCGCCTATGTGCCTGCGCGCTGGGCATTCGTGGGATGGGTGATCCAGCATCTGCCCGGTTTTATATTTCGACGTCTGAATATCTGAATATAGGTCTGTCGGTGAAATCTGCCATGACTGAAATCTCCTACCAGAAGTTACAACGTGTGCCAGCTTGGGGTTTGGCATCCGAGGCAATGTGCTACATATATAGTCCGACTGATGAATTTGATGTCCGCAAGGTTTTTCGTCTTGCTCGACGGCAGGGTTTGTCGGTGGGTTTTCGAGGCGCGGGACAGAGTTATGGTGATGCGGCCCTAAACGGCGAGGCATTGTTGTTAGACCTTTCTGGTATGCAGCGGATTCTCGATTGGAATCCGGAGAATGGGATTGTCATTGTTGAGCCGGGAGTGACGATAGAGCAGCTCTGGCGAAAAATTATTTCTTCTGGTTGGTGGCCACCTGTCGTCCCTGGCACAATGAAACCTACGTTGGGCGGCTGCGCTGCAATGAACATTCATGGTAAGAACCACTGGAATTTAGGCTCATTTGGGGATCACGTACTGGCGTTCAGCGCCCTGCTTCCCGGCGGGGATATAGTGCATTGTAGTCCTACCGAGCACTCTGAACTATTCTATGGCATCCTCGGTTCCTTTGGGATGTTGGGCTGCTTCCTGTCGTTAACCTTGCAAATGAAGAGGGCTGAATCCGGTGCTGTGCGAGTGAGCGCTTTTACTGCTCCCACAATTGACTCTATGCTTGAATTAATTGATATTCATAAAGAGGATGATTATGTTGTGGGATGGGTGGATTGCATGTCGGACGGACTGAGGCTAGGTCGGGGTGTTGTGCATATGGCTAATCACTTGTTGTCTAGTGAATCCGACGCAAATGTGGTGCTCGATGAGTACAGCAAGCATGAATTACCGTCTGTGCTTTTTGGAGTGTTGCCGCGAGGCTGGGTTTGGCGCTTGATCCGCCTTCTTAATCACCGGCCAGGCTGGAAACTTATCAATAGTATCCGATACTATATTGGACTGTGGCGGAACGGTCATACCTTCATTCAGTCACTTCCCCAATTCAATTTTTTGCTCGATTATGTTCCAGATTGGCGACGTGTTTTTCTCCCAGGTGGATTCATTCAATATCAATGCTTCGTCCCGAAAGCCAAGGCAGCAGATGCATTTGCTGCTGTGTTGCGGCGTTGCCGGGAGCGAGGTTTTTGCGCGCACCTGGGTGTGATAAAACGACACCGTTCCGATGATTTCCTTGTATCTTGCAACTTGGATGGATTTTCTTTGGCATTAGATTTCCGCGTCAGCGAGAGAAATCGTCCTCGATTAGCAACACTGGCTAAGGAACTGGACGAGATTGTGTTGTCTGTGGAGGGTCGTTTTTATTTTGCTAAGGATAGCACATTGCATCCTGAGGCTGCACGTGCTTTTCTGGGCCCGGATACTATATCCCAACTTGCGAATCTCAAGATGCGTTGTGACCCGCACGGGTTGTTGCAGAACAACCTGTCGCGGCGCTTGTTACCTGAGCTCCATGTTCCGCTGTTGGTTGAGGAACATGTCAATCGAGACTAATATTTCGTATTGTATTCGTAGCCCTTGCTCTAAAGAACTAGCATCACGATCACCATCCGCTTGGTCCCTAATGGTGAGATGTGCGAAAAAGTTTTTCATGTAAATAGCTCTTGCAGCTTTTCGCGACGAAAGTCGAAAATCTGTTTGAGCTGCTTCCTTACCCAAACATGGTGAACTAGATCCCCAAATGGTTCAAAAGGCAATGCGTAAGTGATTTGATCCGTAATCCTGGTACCACCTTCGATGGCATCGAAGTGATGTGTGTGGTGCCAAAAACGATAGGGGCCAATACGTTGCTCATCGACGAAGGAAACTTGCTCCTGGACATGGGTGATCTCTGTGAGCCAGCGAGAGGTTACCATGGGCATAAGCTGCACGCGGTACTCTATGAGTTGGCCTTGAAACATCCTTTCATCATCACCATAGATTATCTCGAATTGCATGTGTGGTGGGGTCATTGTGTTTAGGTTCTTGGGTGTCGAAAAGTATGACCAGATTTCTTCTAAGGGTGTGGACACTAACTGTATACGTCTCAATCGGTGGATCATTTTGCGTCTCAGGAGTATCGTAATTTGTAGGAGTATATGCGACTCATCTGCGTTCACACTTTGTTAAGTGTTCTGTAAACTAAACTACAATCCCCGACAATATTTTTACTATCATTTATAAATGCACCCTGCTAGAAATGCAACCAATCTAACAAAGATTAAAGGGTTGACGGAATTTAAGTGTTTCTGGTGTTTTTGCAGCGGTCGACTATAATTACGCTCTGTGTTTGTAGCATATGTTATCTTGTCACTGTGTAACAAGGTAATTCTAATCAAATGAGTTATTAGTCTCAATTTTAGCTTATTGGCTTAATGATACTAGTAAAAGCAATTTTCGTCAGGTCAGAAAGAAAGTTATATCAGTAGATATCATGGCTTTGTACCTCAGCGTTAAAGAAATATGGCGCAATAAGGGACGGTTTTTTTTGTTTAGCTTGGTGATTGCATTGATTGCGATCCTGGTGCTATATACTGCGGGTTTGGCCTCGGGCCTTGCTTCTGCAAATAAGGAGTACCTCGAGAAATTGAGAGCTGATGTACTGGTTTTCAAGAGTGGTGTCAATTACTCTACTATTGAAAGCAGGATTGAGTATGATCAATTGAGGCGTATACGTCTCTTGGAGGGGGTGGCTGAGGCTGGTCCGATAGCTTTTAGCAACGCCAAGATAGTGTTTGATAGCGAGGTCGATTCGATTGATGTTTCTTTCATAGGTGTGGACCCAGGTAAACCGGGTGCACCAAATGCTGTGTTAGGGGACAATCTCCGTTTTGCACACTCAAAAGTGGTTCTTGTTGATCAGAAAGTTGCAGAAGACTCTAATGTCTCGGTAGGAGATTTCATCAAATTGAGTAGTACACAGGGCGAAGAGGATGAAGTGTATGAATTGCGAGTTGTAGGCATCACTGATGGTCAACAATACTTCTTCCGACCATCAATTTTCGTGTCCCTCCCAGTTTGGGACAGATATCGCCCCAAGGCTACTGCTGGTGTTTATAGGAACAAACCCGACGTTAACGTTGTTGCTGTGCTAGCGAAAGATTCAACTCGTCTGGCATATTTGCCGGAAGCGATATCTGCCGTGATTGATGATGTGGAAACAACGGATATTCAAACGGCATATGAATCTGCCCCAGGGTATTCCGAGCAGCAGGCTACTTTAGGTACTCTTCAGGGATTTACTTTGTTGATTGGAACTTTGGTGATCGGTGGTTTTTTTCAGATACAGACGCTCCAAAAAATTCCGCAAATCGGTATGCTGAAAGCAATTGGTACACCGGACCGCATTGTTGCTTCTATGGCCATTCTGCAAATAATCTTTGTTACGATCATTGGGGTTTTATTAGGTGGCTTAGTGACCTTGGGTCTTGTAGTGGGAATGCCGGACAATATCCCCATTCAATTTTCTGGCAGCTCAGTTCTAACCGCTTTGATTGCCTTGCTGCTCATAGGACCAGTTGGCGGCATGGTTTCCATTCGTTTGGCGCTCAAGGTTGAACCCCTCACAGCTCTGGGTATGTAGGTTGATCAGTGGAAAGAACTGTACTTGAAACCCAACAAGTCACAAAGATATACAGAAGTAACGAGATATTGGTACGAGCCGTCGACGATGTTTCAATCCAAGTCGAAGCGGGTGAGTTTATCGCTTTGGTGGGTCCTAGCGGTTCGGGAAAAACGACCATGTTGGCTATGTTGGCGTCTCTACTGGTTCCAACGGAAGGGAGCGTCTTAATTGATGGTGAACCCTTGGGAGATATGACTGATCGCCAGCGCACCAAGTTTCGTAGGGAAAAAATAGGTTTTACTTTTCAGTCGAACAATCTCATTCCATACCTAACCTCAATAGAGAATGTCGAGTTAATGCTTCGACTAAACGGAAAACGTGTTAAGCAGCGGCGCGGGAGGGCTAAAGAGATACTGGTTCGGTTGGGTTTGGATGCACAACTGAACCAACTACCGTCTCAACTGTCCGCTGGTCAGCAGCAGCGAGTTGCTATTGCGCGGTCCCTGATTCATAATCCGAGCCTAGTTCTCGCTGATGAGCCGACTGCTAATCTAGATACTGCCCGTGCTCATCAGGTGGTGCAGAATTTTTCTGATCTTATTCACGAGGAGAGACATGCTGGGATTATGGTCACGCATGATTTACGTATGTGTAAGTATGTTGACAGGGTAATTCAAATGGTAGACGGAAAAATCAGTCATCTCATTACGTCTCAAGAGGAAATCAGCGTTCTGTCTGAATCTAGCGAATTTGACATACTTGAGATGGGTGGCGCCTCTATGACCAAGAAAGATGTGATTCGGTGAATATTAATGAGTTGGCGATGTCTTGTATGGTAGGGCTATTTTGGCCAAAATAGTTTTGGCTGTTCATATTGCTGCTCAGTTGATTTGAGGCATCAGTCGTGTAAATGCCAGCATTTAAGAAGGTGAGACATAGCCGACAATTTGGTTTTGGGGAAGTTGAGATTTGACGATATTAATTTAGAATGTACTATTTGCATCTCCCCGTCTGCTATGCTATAATTTTGACAGCAAGGGGTTAGCAATAAGTGTATTTGGAGAAGTGGGTGAACCCCGCTTCTCTTTTTTTTCTTTTGCATTGGCTAATAACAATCAGGAGAGATTGGTGGCATGAAAACTGAATTTACACTGGCCTTCAACGAAATTGCGGAACGCAGTAGCCTGGATCGTGAGACCATCATAGAGGCTTTGGAGATGGCCCTGGTGCAGGCCTACCGGAAATCTGTTACAGCTTCCGAGGCACAAGAGGTTGTGGCTCGAGTAGATTCTGACACTGGTCAGGTGTCAGTATTTGCTGAGAAAGAAGTAGTGGATGAACCACAAGATGACCGCACAGAGGTAGCTCTATTGGTGGCTCGTGATTTGGAGCCAGAGGTGCAGTTGGGCGACCTGTTATCTGTGGATTCCACTCCTGCGGGTTTTGGACGTATTGCGGCTCAAACCGCTAAGCAAGTGATTCTTCAAAAGCTCAAGGAGGCGGAACGTGAGAGCCAGTATCAGGAATTCGTCAAGCGTGAAGGGGACATAATTCATGGCACGGTACAAAGCTATGGTGCACAGGGGGTAACCCTTTCTCTAGGTCGTGCTGAGGCGCAAATGCCGCGGAATCAGCAGATGCCTGGTGAGCGCTATCGTACGCATGAGAAGGTGCGTTTTTATGTACTTGAGGTGCGCAAGACCTCTAGAGGGCCACAGATAATTGTTTCGCGTACTCACCGTAACTTGCTGCGGCGTTTGCTGGAGATGGAAGTGCCGGAGATTTTTAACGGGGTCGTAGAAATCAAGTCCATTGCGCGTGAGGCTGGCTATCGCTCTAAAGTTGCGGTATCGGCACTGCAGCAGGGTGTGGATCCAGTTGGAGCGTGTGTGGGAATGCGCGGCATGCGTATCCAGTCAATTGTTAAGGAGTTGCACGGGGAGAAAATCGATGTGATCCAGTGGAACCCAGACGTGAGCACGTTTATATCCAAAGCATTGAGTCCAGCCCGGGTAGCTAGTGTGCACTTGGAGGATGCCTCAGTGGAGGGGCGTACTGCTACGGTTATTGTGCCTGACGACCAGTTATCGCTTGCAATTGGGCGCGAAGGTCAGAATGCTCGACTAGCAGCTAAGCTCACTGGCTGGCGCATAGATATAAAGAGCATGGCCGAGGCTGCGCGGGAGGCAGTAGAGCTACTGCAGGATGATGACCGTTATGCAGATCTTAAGCCGTCGTTGGAGGCTGAAATAGAGAGGGCTGGAATTACACTAACGAAAATGGCTGAGAACAGGCCGGTGATGCCGGAGGAATACACTACGTTGAATGGCCTGGTCGATGTTATTGAAGAGCGCAATATTGAAATGCAGGCGGTGGAACTGGCCCAAAGGAGAGAAGTTTTGGAAGCAGTGCGCTCTGGTATTCCTGAAGCTGCTTATAGCTGTGCCCTCAATGATGCTGATGTGCTTACCGAAAAATTATTGGTAACTCTGGAGGAGGCCGGATACCAGACAGTTGGACATGTTCTTGAAGAACTGGCCATTAATCCTGACTCTATTTTGGCTTTACAGGGCGTTGGTCCGAAAGTATTGGAAAAGTTACTTAGTGGTCTTACCGAACTGGCGGATAGATTGCCAGTACCTGAACTTGAACCAGATTCTGAGATACAAGATGAAACAGTAACTCCAGAGGAAGTCTCCTCCGTAGAAACTTCGGCAATCGAGTCTGTATCTGAGACAGAAGAATCGCTGCAAGTAGATGAGCCAACTGGTGTGCAACTTGAAACAGATGATCAGTCTATTGCTCAACCTTTGCCAGAGGAAGTTGCAGCAGATTGGAAAGAGGATGAGCCCGATATAGATCAGCTGCTACAGCCGAAGCAGAAAAAGAAAAAGCGACGCAAGAAACGTTCAGTTGTCTTCGACGATGAACGGGGCGTATACATAACATCGCATATGCACAGGCGGGATGGTGAGCAAGAAGATGACTGGGATGAGGAATATTAGAGAGTTGGGAGTTGGGATGACGAGGAAAGCGAGAAACAGTGAGGGTGAGTCGAGTACAAAACGAGTGCCGCTGCGTACTTGTATTGGCTGTCGTGTAACTGACTTGAAACGTGATCTAATCCGTATTGTGCGCAGCTCAAACGGCGTCCAGGTTGATCAAACTGGCAAACAGGCTGGACGAGGTGCTTATGTGCATGCACAACGCGAGTGTTGGGACCGCGCTTTGCGCGGCACGCAGGTGTCACAGGCACTGCGCATTGAAATAGGCCCACAGGACCGACATCGGCTAAGGGGGCATGCCGCCGTGATCTTGGGGGAGGAATTCTAGAGGTTGAAAAAGTATGCGATGAATGATTCTATCAACGGTACAACATCAATACCAATCCCTGAAGTAGTTACTGTGCGAGACCTAGCTGATTTGATGGAGGCTAGTCCGATTGCTGTCATTAAACAGTTGATGGCCAATGGTGTAATTGCTAACATTAATCAGCAAATTGATTATGAAACCGCTGCAATCGTTGCTGCAGAGATGGGTCATGTAGTAACGCCTGCGGTTGCAGAAGATGATGCATCTGATGATGCCATTAGCGACGTGCCTGCTTGGCGTAAGCTAATTGAAGAGGAGGCTGCAGGTGATCTTGTGGTCCGGCCTCCGGTAGTGGCAATTCTTGGGCATGTAGACCATGGGAAGACATCGCTGCTAGATGTTATTCGTAGTACTGATATCGCCGAGGGCGAGTCGGGGGGTATCACACAGCATATTGGAGCCTATCAAATAGAACGTGAGGGTCGTAGGATTAGTTTCCTCGACACACCCGGACATGAGGCATTTGCTGCTATGCGTGCCCGTGGTGCTCAAGTTACAGATATTGTGATACTTGTGGTTGCGGCCGATGACGGAGTGATGCCTCAAACGCGGGAGGCCATCGCGCATGCACAAGCGGCCGGCGTACCTATTGTGGACGCTTTGAATAAGATGGAGCGTGCCGGTGCAAACCCCGAGTTAGTGAAGCAGCAACTCGCAGATGAAGGGTTGATCACTGATGAGTGGGATGGAGACACTATGGTGATACCGGTCTCGGCTACAGAGATGAGCGGCATTGATGATTTGTTGGAGGCCATTGTTCTAGTCACTGATGAAACTATGATTCAAGCGAACCCGGCAGCTTCCGGTGCAGGCACAGTAATTGAAGCGCGGATAGATAAATCGCGCGGTGTGATAGCAACTATATTAGTGCAAAACGGCACTCTTGTTACGGGTGACGTGATTGTTGCGGGTCCGGCTTTCGGCCGTGTCCGCGCAATGTTTGATCAAGATGGCACTTCGATTCAAGAAGCTCCGCCATCTTTTCCTGTGGAAGTGATGGGCCTTGACTCAGTGCCTGCTGCTGGTGACATGTTCGGCAGTTTTGAGACTTTGAAGTCGGCACGTAAGCAAGTAGATGAAAACCGTGTAGTTCGCGAGGCCTCGAAGCATAGTCAGAATTCGTTTGATCTGCAGGACGTCTTTGCTAGGTTTGAGTCAGATGGTGTGCAAGAGCTCAACCTGGTTGTAAAAGCCGATGTGCAGGGTTCGCTTGAGCCAGTTATTTCGTCTCTTGAACGTCTTGGTGGCGATGGAATAAAGGTGCGGTTGCTGCACTCTCAAACTGGCGACATAAGCGAGAGTGACGTGCTTTTGGCTGCTGCGTCAGGCGCAATTGTGATAGGCTTCAATGTACGGGCGGATTCCGCGGCTCGTAGCTTGGCTAGTGTTGAGGGTGTCTCCATTCGACAGTATGAGGTCATTTACCGGATGGTGGAAGACGTTGAAAAAGCCCTAACAGGGCTTCTGGAACCGGAATTACATGAAAAGATACTGGGAGAAGCTGAAGTGCGAGCCGTCTTTAAGATATCAAAAATCGGTTTAATCGCAGGTTGCTACATGCGGGATGGTGATTTTCAACGCAAGGCTAGGGCCCGTGTGTTACGTGGAGACGATGTGGTGCATGATGGCGCAGTCTCCTCTTTGAAACACGAGAAAGAGGATGTTAATCAGGTACGGAAAGGGTTTGAGTGCGGCATTGGCCTTAAGGGATTTCATGATTTTAAAGTAGGTGATACTCTGCAGTGTTACATATCCGAAGAGGAATGAGAATAGATGGCTAGAGTGCGTGGAATTGGAACTAAGCGTGTTTCTGAACGTCTGCAAGCAGCTATAGCAAATCTGATTCGTACTGGCATGGGAGATGCGCGCCTAAATCTGGTGACCGTAACTGATGTTCGTGTAGACCGCGAATTAGAGCGGGCGCATGTCTGGGTGTGCGCACCGGCTTTAAATGAGGACAGGCGCGAACAAGTGCTGGAAGCCCTATCTGGTGCCTCTGGCTTCATACGTCGGCAGTTAGCCGTCCGTGTACGGATGCGCCGAATGCCAAGTCTGGAGTTCCACTGGGATTTTACCCCTGACAATGCTGCTCAAGTGGATAATCTGATTGACAATGGTGGTGCTACATATGAGGGGCTTCATGGCGTCAGAACTTCGCAAAGCTAAGAAATGGTTACATGGAGCCGACCATATCTGTATTCTCAGCCATGTCAGTCCGGATGGAGATGCGGTTGGGTCAGTGCTTGGGTTAACATGGGCGCTTAGGGCAGGTGGGAAGCGAGTTACTCCGGCCTTGGCGGATGACGTTCCTTCAACTTTTACATTTCTTCCCGGGTGCTCTGAAGTGGCTAACGCAGTGCCAGAAGATGTTGATCTTCTTATAGCATTGGACACAGCAGATGTCGAGCGTTTAGGATCGCTTGGCCAAGATTTGCCTCAGCCCATTGATATCAATATTGACCATCATGTCAGTAACAGCCATTTCGCTAATATCAATTTAGTCGCAGATGATATGGCTGCAACGTCGGAGTATTTAGTTGATTTACTAGAACCATTTGGTCTTGCTTTGGACAAACAGGTGGCTAATTGTCTGCTCACTGGACTTCTGACTGATTCTCTAGGTTTTCGTACTAATAGCACTGGAATATCTACGCTGGGAACGGCACAGAAGCTATTGCGATATGGTGCTCAGCTTCACGAAATTTATGATCGTACATTACACCGGAGGTCTTTTGAATCCATGAAGTTGTGGGCTCAAGCCCTCGGTACGGCGCGCTGCGAAAGTGGGATAGCATGGACGCATGTGACTTTGGAGGGCAAAGCTAAAATAGGATATAACGCTAGTGGGGATGCGGACGTGATATCGCAACTGACGGCTATTGAGGATGCAGATGTGGCAGTTGTCTTAGTAGAGCGTCCAGATGCAGAGGTGAAGATTAGCTGGCGTGCAGTGAGTGGCGTAGATGTGTCTGAAATTGCTCAATTCTTTGGAGGGGGTGGTCACAGGGCTGCCGCAGGTGCAAGTATATACGGTGTCACCCTTGAGCAGGCTGAACAAGATGTGCTATATCGAACACGTTTAGCATTGAATCAGTATCTTCAAGGGTGCTCAGTTCCGTAGCGGAAATAGACGGTCTGTGCGGAGCCTTTTATGAATGGCTGGCTTCTCGTTGACAAACCAGGTGGCGTTACTTCGCATGATGTCGTCCAGAGTGCGCGTGGTTGGCTGCGTCAGCGTAGAGTTGGGCATACTGGCACGCTTGATCCTCTTGCCACGGGTCTCATGGTCCTTTGTTTAGGATACGCCACTAGATTGAGCGAATATTTGCTTGAGCAAACCAAAGAATACTGTGCTGTGATTCGTTTTGGCCAGACTACTGATAGCTACGACGCTGATGGAGAAGTGACGTCGACGAATCCAGTCAATATAGGTTTGGCAGAAGTGACAAATGCATTGCATCAATTCCGTGGGGAAATCAATCAGATTCCTCCGGTGTTCTCCGCGAAAAAACACTCTGGGAAACGCTCGTACAAGTTAGCCCGGGAGGGAAAGACGGTGCGGATGCGGGCGCGTAGGGTGCGTATCGACAAACTGCATGCCATTGATTTTGAAAATGTAGATGTTACCCTTGAACTTTCCTGTTCTGCAGGTACGTATGTACGTTCTCTGGCTCACGATTTAGGCCAGGTATTAGGTTGCGGAGCTCACCTCGTTTCCTTACGAAGAACTGCTGTGGGGAAGTTTTCAATTCAGCAAGCTCACACCACGAAGGAGCTCGAATCAGAATTTGTCTCCGGACTGGGAAAGCGTCATGTGCTTCCTCCTGGTGAGGCATTGAGTGACTGGCCGGAGATTATGCTTCGGGGAGAGTGTGTGCGTAAGCTCCAGCATGGCAATCCGGTCAAGGTCGGAGGGAGCATACCTCATCGTTTGGGTCTCGCGTATGATTCGCGTGGAAAATTAATCGCAGTTGTAGAGGGACACCCGAAAGAGGGTCACTGGCAGCCAAGAAAGGTGCTAATTCAACAATGACTCATGTGAGATCCCTAATGGATGTTAATGCCTTCGGCTCAACACTTTTGACCATTGGTGCCTTTGACGGAGTACACCGTGGACATCAGGCCTTGGTGACGGACATGATTGTCAGCGCCAGGACTAGCGGATTGCAGTCGGTAGCACTAACCTTTTTTCCGCATCCCTCTGTTGTACTGAGTGGACGCAACCCAGCTTCATATATACACAGGCCGGATGAGAAAGCGATTGCTTTAGAGAAATTGGGAGTTGATTGGGTGGTGACTCTGCCGTTCAATGAGCGCCGCGCAAAAATTACTGCGGGTGATTTTACTCGCCAACTGCGCCGGGATTTGGATTTCCGCCAGTTTTGGTGTGGTCGCGATTTTGCCTTTGGCTGTGGGCGCGAGGGAGATATTGACTGGCTACAGGAGCACTCCCGGGAATTCGGATTTAGCTTGCATATTGCTGAGCCAGTGCGGCATGAGAATGGTGTGATCTCTAGCAGTAGAGTCCGAGATTACATACGTCGTGGAGACATGGCAGGGGCGATGCGCTGTCTCGGGCGTCCATTACGGATTCCCGGTATAGTGGAGACTGGCTCGGGTCGTGGGCGCTCCATAGGATTCCCTACAGCAAATCTGGATGTGTGGGATGAGCGGGCTCGTCCCGCCGTCGGGGTGTATGCGGCCTTTGCGTGGCTGGAAGAAGTAAGGTATCACGCAGTTGTTAATGTTGGTCTACGCCCGACTTTTGATGATGGTCACGGAGTCACTATAGAGACGCATTTACTAGACTTTAATGGTAATCTTTACGGGCGACGCTTGTTGCTTGATTTTATCGCGCGACTGCGCGACGAACGAAAATTTGAGCATACGCAGGATCTGGGTGCGCAGATTAAAGTTGATGTGAATACGGCGCGCGAGGTGCTTGCAGAGGTGTAGATGGACTGGCATATGAGCGAGCAATGTCACTGCTGAGACTGCACTGATTCAACTCGGCAACAATTGATTAGGTGGACTATGTCATGACTGCGCTTGAACTGATTACTCTTAGTGAAATATCCCGAAGATGAGTCATGGAAAACGCTGGTTACTTTGCCAAAATATGCATAGAGATATTGACATCTCATGTTGAAATAGTGTGGACATGAACTTGGTGCCTCAGGTGATTTGATATCCTGGGATATGTTTTGAAATATGAGAGATAAGATGCAGTACGTGAAATTAGTGACGGTAACACCGGATGCGGAATCGCAAATGGCGTACATTGCCAGGGTTTCCAATCCTCAGAATCAAGACAACGAAAACTTTTCTGGACTCCTAAAATATTGTGTTAAGCATGGTCACTGGTCTGTTTTTGAGCAGGCATATATGACATTGGAAATAGATACCACACGTGGTATTGCTGCGCAAATTCTGCGGCATCGCAGTTTTACTTTCCAAGAATTCTCTCAGAGGTATGCTGATGTTGGTTTACTCGATAGTGGCATTCCTATTCCTGATTTGCGCCGACAAGACATTGCTAATCGTCAAAACAGTATTGACGATATGGCAGAGACACAGCAAGATCAGCTGCGAAAAAAAATTGCTCGACACTTCAGGGATGCGGAAAATCTGTATAGAAAACTCTTAGAAGAGGGAGTTGCCAAAGAGTGTGCTCGCTTTGTGCTGCCTCTGGCTACTCCTACTAGGATATATATGACAGGTTCTGTGCGCTCCTGGATTCATTATATTAATTTGCGAAGTGGACATGGTACTCAGAAAGAGCACATGCAGATTGCAGACCAGTGTAAAGCAATTTTTGTCCAAGAATTCCCTGTATGTTCTGAAGCATTGGGATATACGTCCTAGTGCCACAACTAGTATCCGGATGTAAGCGTGTGTATATAGACGTCTGGCTCGTTCTGGGCCAGGAAACATCGCGTTGGGACACAGATAGGTTGGTCAAGAATCTACGGAAGTCCAGTAATTGAGTGTAGCGATTCCGAAAGTTATATTTGCGAGAGTGATCGTGATGAATGCCTCATCCGTGAAGGGATTACGGGAATTTTAGCTTACGTACTTGAGGGTCCTTATAAATTATTCCACAACATCGTGATGTAGAGGAAGCTCAAAAACTTTTTCAGTCTTTATTTCTATCCCTGCCATTGCTTCCGCTCTCGCGTTCTTGATATTTTTAGAATTGTTGGCATGGATAGTGAATAGCTTGTCTCCCCTGTTGATGCGAGCGCCCACTTTTTGATGCACAACGATTCCAACATCTAAGTCTATCGGTCCATTTTTTCGCTCACGTCCTGCGCCAAGCATGGTTGCAGCTTTACCGATATTGATAGCATCCATTCGTGCTAGAAAACCATCGTCTTTAGCTTTTACGGTTTTTGTAATCGTTGCGGCTGATAGCTTCTTTGGCTCGTCTACGTATAATCCATCGCCGCCTTGGGCGGTAACGAGTGCTCGGAATTTCTCCAGAGCGCTGCCATTTGCAAGCGCTTCTTCGGCCAGTAGTTGTCCTGATGCTGCGTCCTGCGCTATTCCGGCTAGACGCAGCATCTGTCCGGCTAGTAGCAGGCAATGGGAGCGTAAATCCGGTGGACCGGCGTCGCGCAGTGTGTCTATGGCCTCGGCCAGTTCAAGTACATTCCCTACAGCATTTCCCAGTGTCTGATTCATGTCTGATATCACAGCAATAGTGTGACGTCCAGTATGGTTCCCTATGGCGACCATCAAGTGCGCCAGTCTACGTGCGGTTTCGAGCGTCGGGGTGAAAGCTCCGTTGCCGGTCTTTACGTCTAGCACAATGGCCTGTGCTCCTCCTGCGATTTTCTTACTCATGATTGAGCTAGCGATTAGTGGAATGCTGTCTATGGTGCCGGTCACATCACGCAGTGCATATAGCTTGCCATCAGCTGGCGCAAGATCGGCAGATTGCCCGGCCAGCACAATACCGATGTTGCGCATCTGTGACCGGAACTGATTGGAAGAGACATCACTGCTAAAACCGGGTATTGCATCCAACTTGTCTAGCGTACCGCCACTGTGTCCCAAACCGCGACCTGACATCTTGCCCACGGCTGCTCCACATGCACTTACAATCGGTGCCACCACCAGCGTGGTTTTGTCACCGACACCGCCAGTCGAGTGTTTGTCCACCGTTGGGATAGCAACAGTGGATGATAGATCAAGTATCTCACCGGAATTAGCCATTGCCAGTGTCAGGGCAGTGGTTTCGTGTGCGTTCATGCCTTGGAAATACAGCGCCATTGCCAGTGCTGCGACCTGATAATCGGGGATTTTTCCTGCGGTAAATTGCTGGACGAACCACTCAATTTCTGCGCTGCTGAGCTCCTTGCCGTCGCGCTTCTTTGTTATTAGATCTACAGTTCGCATATGTTTTTTCGTTAAGCGGGATGATTACACTATAACACTAGCAAAGCGAATGTAAAAGGGGATATAATATGTGTGACCGACTCGTACATCTTACCTAAATCTATGACTCAAATAGACTGTCTCTTAACTGGAGCAACTGTAGTTACGGCCAACGAGAAATGGGATGTTTTCGAACCCGGTGCTGTTGCGTTAAGTGGCGATAGCATAGTTGCCGTTGGCCCGGCTGATAAGATATGCTCAGAATTTTCGAGTATTGAGTCAGTAGACTGTTCTGGGAAGGCAATCATACCTGGAATGATAAATGCCCACACGCATGTTCCTATGACTCTGTTACGTGGGTTAGCGGATGATCTACGACTGGACGTGTGGCTGCTAGGATATATGATGCCGATCGAACGCGAGTTTGTGTCCCCTGAATTTTGTCGCATCGGAACATTACTTGGCTGTGCTGAGATGATTCGTTCAGGCATCACTTGTTTTGCTGACATGTATTATATTGAAGATGATGTGGCTCAAGCCATTGCAGATGTAGGTATGCGCGCTCTTTGCGCACAGACTGTACTTAAATTCCCGATGCCTGGCGCAGCTAGTTTTGAGGATGGGATTGTGTACGCACGTCAATTTATTGAGCGTTGGAAGGGACATGCACTTATCCTTCCTTCAGTTGGTCCGCACGCACCTTACACGAGCACGCGTGATATGCTTCGTGCCTGTGCGGATCTTGCCAAAGAGTACGACGTGCCGTTACACATTCATTTGTCTGAGACAGAGGGAGAGGTAGAGCAAAGTCGCAGAGACCACAATATGCCGGTCATCCCATGGGTGAAAAAACAGAATCTTTTTGGTGCAAAAGTGCTAGCGGCGCACTGCGTACACGTTGACTCGGGTGAAATAAGTACGATGCACAACTATAGTGTCGGAGTGGCACACAATCCTACTAGCAATCTTAAGCTTGCTTCAGGGATTGCCCCGGTTGCTGAAATGCTACGCGTCGGTCTGAATGTGGGTATTGGGACTGATGGCCCAGCCTCAAATAATGATTTGGACATGTTCGAGGAGACTCGGCTTGCCTCCCTGCTGGCTAAGGGAATTTCTGGTGATCCCACTGTTTTACCTGCACGTCAGGCCTTTGGGATGGCCACAATCATGGGGGCCCACGCGTTGCATATGGGGGATGTCACAGGGTCTTTGGAGCCGGGAAAGCGGGCGGATCTTGCTGTGCTTGATTTAGATCAGTTGCATACTGCACCTTCCTTCAAACATGATCCTGACGGAATTTATGCCCAGATTGTGTACGCGGGAAAGGCAGCGGATGTCTCTGATGTGATGGTGAATGGGCGTTGGTTGATGCGTGAACGAGAACTGCTGACTGTGAATGAGGTGGACTTGTCCTCCGCTGCCAGAGAATTTGCTGTACATATAGACGCTTTCCTAAGCGAGCGTGAGGAAAGCGTGCTGCTTAAGCTTGTAGCCATCGGTGGCATGGAACGCCAAGAAAGTTTTGAAGTGCAGGCAAAAAGGCGTATTTCTGACCCTCAGACAGTCATTGAGGGGGTACAGCGTGAGCCTTTCTCCGTTATCAGGCATGTACAGTATCACCAGTACGATACCTATTTTCTTTTTCCTGAGCCCGAAGAGCATCAGCTCCGAATTCGCGAGGATGATCGTATTGGAGAAAAGGGGGATGTTGAGGATGTGCGTTACCGCCTTACTCTTATCGGGCCAGCTAAAGAACGCGAATTCTTAGGATCAATCCTTCTTTCGCGCTCACGCTTTCTAGCACCGTCTGTGCACACATTGCGATTCTATCGGGAGTATTTTTGTCCTGATGAGGAACGAAAAGTCGAAAAAGATCGGCTGCGCTGGCAGGTGGACTTTCAAGGTGTGGAGTGTTATGTCAATCTTGACCAGATTGTCGATCCAGATCTTGGATATTTCGTGGAGGTAAAAGCTCGAACATGGAGCAAAGGTGATGCTGAGGAAAAAGCGCGATTAATGGGTGAAATGCTTTTGCGTCTGGGAGCATCTCCAGAAGACGGACCGATAGAAGATTACTCCGAACTTTCCTGAGGGATAGGGCTAGTCTCATCTGTGAAGCGCCGCTGCCAATCGTACAGATGCTCCAATGCTTGGAGCGGGCTGAGAGTGTCCACATCTAGATCCCGTAACTCATCGAGTAGAGGGTTGGGGTGTGTGCCCAGTGTCGGTTTCCCGTCATCATCTGAATCAAATACCCGTGAACTTTCATCCGTGCTTTCCAGACTTTCCAATAATTCTTGGGCTCTTCGAATGACTGCTTGTGGCAGTCCAGCGAGTTTGGCTACATGGAGTCCGTACGATCGGTCTGACCCTCCCGGAGTTATGTGGTGCGTGAAAATGACGGACTCCCCATCCTCAGCCACTGCGACATTGTAGTTACTTACTCCTGGCAGCAAGCTGTCAAGTTCCAATAGTTCGTGATAATGGCTCGCAAAAAGAGTTTTGGAGCCTAGATGCGGTTGGTTATGTATATATTCAACAATAGACCACGCTAGCGATAGACCATCATAAGTGCTGGTTCCCCGACCTATTTCGTCAAGGATTAGCAAACTTTTGGGAGTAGCATGGTGCAGAATGTTCGCTGTCTCCACCATTTCGACCATAAAAGTGGATTGCCCGGAGTGAATTTCGTCCTGTGCTCCGATGCGTGTGAAAATTCGGTCGACAATTCCCACAGACGCTTCTGTGGCTGGGACGAAGCTACCTATCTGTGCCAGTAGTACGCACAGTGCCACCTGACGCAGAAAAGTACTCTTGCCGCTCATATTTGGCCCAGTAACAATCCAGATATTCTCCTCCCTCTTGAAGTGGCAATCATTTGGCACAAATCGTTCTCCGTTGGGGATGCACTGCTCAACGACGGGGTGACGTGCTTCCCGCAGTTTCAGGACTGAGTCATTTCTGATTTCCGGGCGCACGTAATCGAATCGGGAGGCTGTTTCAGCCAGGGATGTAAGCACATCCAAACGTGCTAGTGCTTGCGCACTATGTAGCAACTTAGTAGAGTGTGTACTTACTTGTACGCATAGGTCTGCGAAGACGCCACGTTCGACGGATAGCATCTGCTCTTCGGCCTTAAGTACTTTGCTCTCATATTCTTTCATGTCGGGCGTAATGTAGCGTTCAGCGTTGACGAGTGTCTGCTTTCTAATGTAATCGTCCGGAACCTCGGTGAGACTGGCTTTGGTGATTTCGATGTAATATCCAAAGACTTTATTAAAGCCAACTTTTAGTGTCTTAATGCCGGTGCGCTCGCGTTCTACGTGCTCAAGAGCGGCTATCCATTCGCGTGCTTCGCGGGAGGAGCTCATTATCGTATCCAGGTCATCAGACCATCCCGAGCGAATAAAGCCGGTTTTTTCCGTATTGCTCGGTGGATTCTCCACCAACGCTGATTGCAACAAATCGAGTACTTCTTGATGGATGTCTATTTCTTCTCCAATAGTCGACAAAGGATTTGGTTTAATGGATTTCTTTAATGTTGGAAGATCGCGTAACGTAGAGCGTATTGTGCCTAGATCTCGCGGCGTTGCTCTGCCAATAGATACCCGGTTGGTTAAACGTTCAAGGTCACCTAAAGGCCGCAGAGCTTTTCGAACATGGGATCGTAACAGTGCGTCGTCGTGAGCAGTGCTCACTCCGTCTAGACGCTCATTAATGGCTGCAACATCTAATAGCGGTTGTTGCAGCCAGCGTCGAAGCATTCGACCTCCCATCGGGGTTATGGTGCAATCCAAAACGCCTAGCAATGTTGTGTCAGTATCGCTTGGCCGGATTGTTTCTGTCAGTTCTAGATTGCGTCGCGTGGCAGCATCTAGTCGCATGAATGCGGTTGTGTCGTAAGATGAGATTCCATTGATAAATTGCATTGCGGAGGATTGTGTCTCGCGAAGATAGTGGACAATTGCGCCAGCTGCCCCGATGGCAAGGGGGCACGCCTCGATTCCAAAACCAGCTAGCGTACTAACTTGTAGTTGGTCGTGTAATGTCTTACGGGCTGCACTTGGCTCAAATTTCCATTGCGCGAGATGCGTTGTGTTCATCTTGTTTCCCCGGGGAAAATAGTCGGCGTTTTCTGGGAGCAGTATCTCTGAGGGTGAGATGCGGACGAGTTCATTGTATAGCTGCTCAGTGGCATCTGTGCCACTCAACTCTGCGGCTCGGAACTGTCCCGTACTAATGTCAACATAGGCTAGACCAACACTGTCTCCAGACCTGATCACAGCTGCTAGGTAATTATTTCTATTTTCGGGAAGCATACTTGGATCAACGATGGTTCCTGGAGTTACTACACGCACGACTTTTCGTGGCATCAGTCCGTTGATCGTCTCGTTGCCTACTTGATCGCAGATGGCAACGTGATGACCTCGCGAGAGTAATCGACCTAGGTAATTCTCCAGTGCGTGATGAGGGATACCGGCCATGGGCACTGAGACATCCTTAGACACTTTGCGTGCTGTCAGCACAATGTCAAGTTCGCGGGCTGTCGTGCGAGCATCCTCATCAAAGGTTTCGTAAAAGTCTCCCAGTCTGAAAAGCAAGATTGAATCCCTGTGCTGTTTCTTGATGTCCAAATATTGCTTGCGAACCGGAGTCATGCTTGTCTTGTTTGCACACATATGTGTATTGTACGAGAGGCTTGTTTTTCGGTCAATTTACCACCCGGCTAGTGAGTGTAACTTATGGTAATATGTGAGTGTATACTCACATGAGTACTGGATAACTGAGATAAATGACAAGTTCAACTGGTGAGCTGCAGCTGGTGGTGACTGGCATGGATTGCGCAGATTGTGCCATTACCCTTGAGCAAAGCGTAGTCCGTCTTGCCGGAGTGCAGGCATGCTCGGTTAACTTTGGTACTGGTCGAATGTTAGTGAAGGGATCGGTTGCTGAAGGGACAGTTAGAAAGTCAGTAACGGCGCTCGGTTATGGTCTGGTTTCATCCTCGACTACAGGATCGTACGCGGGCAAATACAGTCAGTGGGTAAGTGTGTTGAGTAACCCGCGGAATACGCTTCCTTTGATTGGAATGGTGCTTATCGGTCTTGCTTTTGTGGCGCAGGTTTCATACTCGTACCTTGCAGGAATACTGTTTGCTATAGGGGCTTTGTCTGGAATATATTTTCCCGCGCGCGCAGGATTTGCGGCGTTAAAAAGCAGACGGGCATTAGATATGAATATACTCATGATAACAGCGGCGCTCGGCGCATTCGCAATTGGCGAGTATGCGGAGGGGGCCACAGTAATTGTTCTCTTCAGTCTCGGCGAGGCGTTGGAAGGCTTTACTCTTGAGCGTGCACGTGAGAGTATTCGTTCACTAAGTAATCTGGCTCCTAGTGCGGCCATGGTTCTAAGACATTGCATGGATTGCGCATCCCACAATGGCAAGATGCTACCTGATAGTTCTGGAATTTACACAGGCGGACCTTGTCCTTGGTGCGACATGCATATGGAAACTGTTGCGGTGGAAGACCTTGAACTAGGAGAGATAATTTTGGTTAGGCCAGGAGAGCGGATTCCTATGGATGGGTTAGTATGTTCAGGAGAGTCTGCTGTAAATCAAGCCCCCATAACTGGCGAAAGTATACCGATAGAGAAAAACACGGGTGCGCGGGTCTTTGCCGGTACTGTCAATGGTGAAGGTGCTCTGGAAATTGAAATCACCGACCTAGCACATGAAAATACTTTGGCACGTGTCATTCATCTGGTGGAGGAGGCTCAAGAACAAAAAAGTCCAGCGCAGCGTTTTGTGGATAGGTTTGCGAGAGTGTACACGCCAGGAGTGGTAGGACTGGCCATTGCAGTGGCAGCACTTCCCCCTATACTTTTTGGACAACCCTTTTTAGATTCGACAACTGGCCATGGGTGGCTTTACCGTTCTCTGACAATGTTGGTGATCGCATGTCCTTGCGCTTTGGTTATTGCTACTCCTGTGACCGTTATCAGTGCAATTTCAGCTGCCGCACGACGTGGGGTGCTAATCAAGGGTGGTGCTTATTTGGAAATGCTTGGCCAGGTGCGTGTGGTAGCTCTGGATAAGACCGGTACACTTACGTATGGTCGTCCTCAATTGGTGTCTCTGGAGTGCAGAGGTGGAAACTGTTCTATGAGGACGGACTGTGCCGATTGTAATAGGATGCTTACACTAGCTGCAGCCGTCGAGATTAATAGCAGCCATCCACTTGCGCAGGCTGTTGTACAGGCGGCCCAGCAGCGTGGGCTACTTATTCCTCGTGCTATTGATGTGTGCTCACTGCCAGGACGTGGTGTAAAGGGTAATGTGAACGGAAGCGCAGTTGTCATTGGCAGTCATGAGCTTTTCAGAGATGTTGAGTTTCTTGAGCGGGTTCGAGAAGCTGAAAGACTTGGGCAGACGGTGATGTTGGTCGGGGAGAATGATACGGCAATGGGTTATCTTGCGGTTAGCGATCCTCCGCGTGGAAATAGTGGGGAGGCTCTGGCAGCAATCTCAGATGGAAACTCTGTCCAAACTATTATGCTTACGGGTGATAATGCCAGTGTCGCGGCCGCTGTGGCAGAAACTGTTGGAGTGCAACAATTTCAGGCGGGTATGATGCCTGATGACAAGATGGCTGCTGTGCGAGCGTTGGCGGCCGAGCATGGCGCAGTGGCAATGGTGGGAGATGGTGTGAATGATACACCTGCACTTGCTGCGGCGGATGTTGGTATTGCTATGGGCAGTGCAGGTACGGCGCAGGCCCTAGAGACGGCCGATGTTGCTTTGATGGGAGATGATCTGGCGGCACTGCCGTTCGCAATGCGGCTAGGGCGATTGTCTGTGCGAATTATGCGTTTCAACATCTGGTTCGCGCTGTTGATCAAATGTATGTTCATGATTGCGGCTATAGTGGGAGCTGCTAGCCTGTGGATGGCTGTTATTGCTGATATGGGTGCCTCATTGTTTGTTACTCTGAATGGGATGCGTTTGCTCCGCAAAAATTCTCTCGGGAATCGTCTCCCGGGGTAGAAAATCTGCGCGCTTCAGGTAGTTCACCTGAAAATTGATGTAGATCGTTGCATCATCGTTCCATATTTAGCGGAATCGTATCCATCCGTTTGTAAACCCCATTTCGTAGTCACCTGATTTGGAAAGTCTAAGCGTACCTGGGGTGCTCTTGCCGTGACTGAAATCGATCGCAGATCTGGCTGTAACCGTTTTTTGATGAGAAAGCAATGTGAAACGATGTCCCCATTCTTCCGTACTCCGCATGAAGTTGAAAGCGTGTAAAACCGGCCACGAGGCAGGAACTTGCCAGTCTTGTGTTTGTGGCCATGTTTGGTAACTTTCCGGACCCTCTTGAGGTCGCCCGGAAAAATCTCGACCATCTAGTGTGTTGATCAGCATATTTGCACCTTTCGTGGCCAGAAGCATGTTGGCGGATGCTCCTGATATTCCGATCGGCAGCGGTACACTGGTCTGGGTCACTATGTTGCCTGCATCAATCTGGGTGGTCATATGATGAAGCGTTACTCCGATTTCTCGCATCCCGTCGCGCAATTGCCAGAACAATGGAGTTGGACCGCGGTATTTGGGAAGCTTAGATGGGTGGATATTGAGCGCGGCGGTGCTCGCGCGGTTCAATAGAGTTAGTGGCAATATATGAGGAAAACAGGCGACAATTAGCAGTTCAAATTCAAGCGTATCCGGCAGTTGGGAAAGGCTCCATATTGGAATCTGATGTGTACGAGCTCTGCCAACGATGGTATCATTAGTCTGAATAGGCAGCAATTGAATTGTATTTTCTTCAAGCTCTGATTGTGATGGATTGTCTGGGATTACTAGGCCGACCAATTGGTGGCCCGCACGCAGTAACGCCAGAAGAGGTGGCAATGAAAATGAGTTTGTCGTGCCAAAGTACAGTATTCGTGGTGAGGTGTCCTGATGCCTGATAAAGTTCATTGTGTCAAGCTAGATCGTGAGTTACCCGGTCTTTCTCAACAACCGTTCCCCGGAGAACTGGGAGAACGTATTTTTGAGAATGTCTCTGCACAAGGATGGGAGATGTGGAGAGAGCATTCGACTTTGTTGATTAACCATTATGGATTAAATTTGGCCGATCCTAGCGCGACGAAAACGCTAGCAGAGGAGATGGAAAAATTCTTTTTCGGTGACGACGCTCGTATGCCAGAGGAATGGGTTCCCGAGGGCCAGGGTACTGGCGCTGGCATACCGGGCGCTGGTGGTAAAGGGTCGCCGCAGGGTAAAGGTGCTCCTAACAGCAAGTGAATAACCATCAGTGAACAGGCTCGAGCTTGATTTCCGGTTCGATTTCAAATTGTAATAACGAGTTGGCTAGTCGCAATCTGGCCTCCACTTCTTCGGGATTATCGCCAAGGGCGAAAATAAAACCCAAATATCCGTCCCCCTCAGGCAGTGGTTTAATCACGTAATTCATCTTTGCTGTGATTTCCACGTGCTCGATGCCAGACAGTGCTTCGGCATCCTCCACTCCGGAGACCTTGCGCAATATTCCTTTTGCTGGGATGGGAATCATCATCACGCCTCGGCTATTTTCCTCAAGCAACAAACTTCCAATGGGTAAACCTATTGCTTGACGGATGACAAGTTCCTCTAGTGATAATCCTGAGCGGAAGCGTACGGTGCGTGAGCATAATCCGCCTATTGAACGCCCAGCGACTTCTATGGGCCAGACGCCATCCTTGTTAATACGGAACTCGGCGTGGACTGGACCGAATTGAAGTCCCAACGCTCTTGCCGATTCCTGCGTTGCTGCCTGCACTGATTCCTGTTCATCATTGCTCAGACGTGAAGGGGTGACGTAAATAGTCTCCTCAAAAAACGGCCCTTCGAGTGGGTCAGGTTTGTCGAATATTGCGAGAGTGTGCAGGCCTTTCTGCCCTAAAAGAGCTTCCACGGCAACCTCCCGTCCTGGTATGTAATCCTCCACTAAAATGCGCGTTCCCACCGATTTACGCAAGATGTCGCATACGCGCATCCACGCAATCTTAAATTCTGCTATGTTGTTGACGCGGATTACCCCTCGACTGCCATTGAGCAAGAGTGGTTTCAAAATGCAAGGGTATTTGCTCTGTGTGGCCACCTTGGTTGGGTCTGAATCAATCGGAAATGCACTGAAGTGTGGGCATCTAATTCCCTTGTCACGCAGCCTCTCTCGCATTACTAATTTATCTCGTGCTGCTAATGCCGCAGATGGGCTATTGTGGACCAGTCCCAAATGTGCGGCAGTTTCAGCTGCAATAATTGCGGCCGCATCATCAATTGCTATAACCGCCCTGATAGGCTCGCGCTTGGATAGATTGATCAATTTGCGGACGGCATCTTCTGGGTCGCGGAAATCAAGCTGTAGCTGAGTGTTCCACTCATCGGCGAGTGGTTGCGGGAGGTCCACTCCCCATATGATCTTGACCCCGAGCTTATTTGCGGCAGCTGCGAAGGGCTGGCTGCGATATGTGTTTGGGGTACTCAGCAGCACTATGGTCAGCGCGTCGTCAGCCTCTGTGATATTAATCTTTATGGTCTCCACACGAATCTTATCGCGTTTTATCATATTGTGTGCAGTCTAGTTTTATGATTTCTATCATGATTATTGACTAAATCTCTTTCACTGTGTTTGTTCGGACTTGAGCCTAAGTGGAGGTATAATAAAAATCAGTTGGTGTTTGTAAATAAAATAATAAACCTTCGGGGCAGGGTGAGCTTGGGTGAACTTCCTGGTAATTCCCGACCGGCGGTGAGAGCCCGCGAGCTGGACGCACCGTAGCGTCCAGCAGGATCCGGTGTAATTCCGGTGCCGACGGTACAGTCCGGATATGAGAAGGTTAGGCGATAGTGGTGTGCTGCACGCCGGTTGGGTTGGCTACCTTACTGAAGACACATTTGGTCTTCAGGGTTTTTTGCACACTAAACCTGACCTGCACTGCTAGTGCTTAATGTGCCCTGAATGATTTGTAAGATTTGGGGTGCTTTTTATGCAAGATGATAGGAGCAAACATATGCTCCGCGCACTGGAATTGGCACGTAGGGCGCAAGGTCATACTAGCCCTAACCCGTTGGTAGGTGCTGTACTGGTGAAGGAAGGTTGTGTTATTGGAGAGGGTTTCCACCGTCATGTTGGTGCACCGCATGCTGAGGTTGAGGCTTTAAGGGAAGCTGGTGAAGCTGCGGCTGGTTCGACCGCATATGTGACACTAGAGCCGTGCACTCATTATGGCCGTACCCCGCCATGTGTAGAGGCCCTTATTGCGGCCGGTGTGACGAAGGTCTACTCTGCTGTCGAAGACCCTAATCCACATGTTAACGGCGGAGGCCACGAAGTACTTCGCGCAGCAGGTATTTATGTGCACACTGGATTATGTGCTGTCCAGGCGCAAGAAATCAATAAACCGTTCTTTAAGTATGTTGGCTGCGGACAACCGTGGGTGACAGCGAAGTTCGCAATGAGTTTGGATGGAAAATTGGCCACCCGACGGGGGGAATCTCAGTGGATTACCGGAAAGGAAGCCCGGCAGCGTGGACACCAATTGCGCAGCATCGCAGATGTGGTGCTTGTAGGGGCAGGCACCGTTTTGGCTGATAACCCGCGCCTAACGACTCGATTGTCTGATTTGGATGGAGATATCCGTAATGGTTTGCGTGTGGTAGTCGATAGTAGCGGACGCGTGCCGATCACGGCGCGCATGTTTGCTAGGGATTTGTCTGGTGATTCAGTGCTTGCTACCACTTCGGCAGTTGACACGAGTCACTGTCAAACGCTTCGTGCTCAAGGTGTTCAAGTCTGGCAGTTACCTGCGAATAGCGATGGGCGTGTGGATCTTGGGGCGTTACTGGACGAAATTGGGAAACGTGAGAAGCTAACCCTGTTAGTTGAGGGTGGAGGGGAATTAATGGGATCACTATTGGCTGAAGGTATGATTGACGAGGTCTGTGCCTTCGTTGCCCCACTTATGATCGGAGGGCGGGACGCTCCCAGTCCTGTAGGTGATCCTGGTGTAACAGAGCTTTCGGAGGCGCTGCGGCTCAGCAGCTTGGGTATCGAGAAAATTGGCTCCGATGTGTTGATTAGAGGAGATGTGCTCAATGAGGCTCAGTGGTATTCTTAGGTATCTAGCGTGGGATCGATGTTCACCGGACTAGTGGAAGAGATTGGTACAGTGGAACGTCTCTGGCACGAACATGATGGTTGGTGGCTGAGAGTAGGCGCAGAGCGTGTGCTTTCGGAACTCGCTGTGAGCCAAAGCGTAGCGGTGAATGGCGCCTGCCTGACGGTGACCGAATTGAATAAGGATACATTTACGGTTGGCCTTGCACCGGAGACAATCCGGTGTACTAACTTGGGCGAATTGCATCCCGGTGAGGGTGTCAATTTGGAGCTAGCGCTTCGTGCGGACGGACGAATTGGCGGGCACTTCCTGCAGGGACATGTCGATGGTGTCGGCATTATTCTGGAAATGCGTCCTGAGAACGACTCGCTCTGGGTGAAAGTTGAGACGTCAGTAGATTTGATGCGTTATATCGTATCTAAGGGTTTTGTGGCGGTTGACGGTGTTAGTTTGACTGTGGTGGATGTTTTCCCTGAAGCGTTTACTTTCATGCTAATTACATATAGTCAGAATCATATAGTTCTGCCGCGAAAATCCACTGGTTCCCATGTAAATCTGGAGGTGGATATGCTGGGTAAATACGTCGAAAAATTCTTGCAAGGTGCAACACATGCCATTCGGTAAGATTGAAACTGCCCTCGAAGACATTCGCAATGGCAGATTCATAATTGTGGTAGATAGTGAGGAGCGCGAGAATGAGGGAGATCTTGTGATTGCGTCCGAACTTGTGACGCCTGATGCCGTCAACTTCATGGCTAAAGAAGCGCGTGGGCTGATTTGCATTTCCCTTACTGAGGATCGTGCTTTGGAACTCAAACTACCGCCTATGGAGCGCCAGAACACTAGCTTGCATACGACAGCGTTTACCGTTAGCGTGGATGCTGTCAAAAATACCACCACTGGCACTTCCTCTTACGACCGTTTTGAAACCATCCGCACCTTGATGGCGCCTGATGCGCTGCCGGATGACCTTGCGCGGCCTGGGCATGTATTCCCCATTGTGGGCAAGGAAGGTGGCGTCCTTCGACGCGCTGGGCATACAGAGGCTAGTATGGATCTGGCTCGTATGGCCGGGTTGCACCCAAGCGGTGTCATCTGTGAAATCATGGCACAGGATGGCACTATGGCTCGCGTGGGTCAGCTTGAGAAATTTGCCCGTAAACACAATCTGACGATGATAACCATCGAGGATCTTATTCGATACCGCCGACGCAAAGAGGATCTTGTTGAGCGGACTGTTACAGTTGCTCTGCCCACCGATTTTGGAGAATTCACATTACATCTCTATGAGGACCAGTACGATGAAGATTCTCATATTGCTTTGACTATGGGCGATATCAGTGAAGACAATCCAGTTCTGGTGCGTATGCATTCAGAGTGCTTAACGGGGGATGTATTTGGATCGCGACGTTGTGATTGTGGCAGTCAGCTGATGGCTGCCATGAAAGTCATCGCCGATAACGGTTCGGGCATCATTGTTTATCTTCGGCAGGAGGGCCGTGGCATTGGGTTGAAGCACAAGATAAGGGCGTACAAATTGCAGGAGGATGGTCTAGACACAGTTGAGGCCAACGAGGAATTGGGTTTTCCTCCGGACCTGAGAGACTATGGAGTCGGAGCGCAGATTCTTTATGATCTTGGCGCTCGCAAACTAATTGTAATGACCAACAACCCGATGAAACTAGTTGGGCTAGAGGGTCATGGACTTGAGATTGTTGACCGCTTGCCAATTAATGTATCGGCCAATGAACTAAACCGACGCTATTTGCAGACCAAGAAGAGTAAACTTGGTCACCTGATTGATTGATTGTGATTGCTATCGCGGTAAGTGAATTCAACGCGGAGGTCAGTTCCGGATTACTGGCGGGATGCCGGTCAGCCTTGTTGGAAAGACGAATAGCGGAGCAGGATATTGAGGTGACTTGGCTTCCAGGTGCGTTCGAGCTTCCGGCTGCTGCGGCTCGACTATCATTACGTCCTGGAGTTTGCGCTGTTATCACACTAGGTGCGATTATTCGTGGTGAGACCGACCATTATCATTACATATCAGAGGCTGTTACCCGTGGATTGATGCAGGTGACAATAGATAGCCCGGTACCTGTTCTCTTTGGCGTATTGACATGTCAGAATGTGGAATTGGCTCGTGCCCGCTCAGTACCTAATGGAGATAGCAACAAGGGCTATGAGGTTGGGCTAGCTGCAGTTGCTATGATGTCCTAGTCACTCAAAGGTCATTATTTTGTTTGTAACCTCAGAATCGCATGAAGGTGGTTCAGATGTTGGTGGTACGTCGGTGGAACAGGCTCTGGAAGCTGCTCTGACTGGGCGCCCGCTCTCCAATTCGGATGGGTACGCGCTGATGGCGGCGCCGCCTTATGCACTGCACGAGATGTGCGCCGTAGCACGTCGGTTGAGGCTACGCTGTAAAGGCAGTACGGTTACATACTCCCGGAAGGTCTTCATACCGCTCACTACGCTTTGTCGTGACAGCTGCGGATATTGTACGTTCGTCAAATCCCCCGGGGACGTAGGTGCTCGCACACTTAACCCTGATGAAGTACTTGACATAGCCCGGGCTGGTGAAAAGGCGGGATGCAAAGAGGCGCTCTTCAGTCTTGGTGAACGCCCTGAGTTAAGGCATGAACTTGCGCGTGCGCACTTGCGCTCGCTTGGATATACAACAATGTTGGAATACCTGCGCGAAATGTGCGCTCTAGTCCTTCGTGAGACGACGCTTGTTCCACATGTCAATCCCGGTACGTTGACGAGTGCGGAGATTTTCGCACTTAGACCTGTTAGTCCTAGCATGGGTATGATGCTGGAAAATGTCAGCACACGTCTGACGGAGCCAGGCGGTGCGCATTATGGTTGTCCAGATAAGGATCCCAACTTAAGACTCAACACTCTGCGCATGGCTGGAGAATTGTGTGTACCATTTACCACTGGGATACTAATCGGTATTGGAGAGACGCGAGCTGAACGTGTAGATTCGTTACTGGCGCTACGTCGAATACACTCAGATTATGGCCATATTCAAGAGGTGATTGTGCAGAACTTTCGAGCAAAGGAAGGTACGCGGATGGAGGGTTGTTATGAGCCAGATGTCGATGAGATGATACGTACGCTGGCTGTTGCCCGATTGCTTCTTGGTGGGGAAATGAATATACAGACGCCTCCTAATCTGACGCCGCTCGAATATGGTAGATATTTGACAGCTGGCATCAACGATTGGGGGGGGATATCCCCGGTTACCCCCGACCATATCAACCCGGAGGCTGCGTGGCCAAAGATTCGCGAACTTAAGGTCGTCAGTGCCAGCGAGGGCTATACTCTACGTGAGCGCTTGAGTGTCTACCCTCGCTATCTCAGGGATCCGGAACATTGGCTTGAGACCAGTTTTCGAGAGTCGCTGCCGAGTCGGGTAGACAATCACGGTCTGGTAGGGGAGCCGGAGATGGTAATATGAGTAACGGAACACCGATTGATAATGTCCATAAGTCTGGTGATAGTAACTTGTTGAATGGAATCAAACCCTCCATAGCCCGTGTCTTGGAGCGTGCGTTGGAAGATCGCGAGATTAGTGCGGATGAGGCTTTGGATCTATTCTCCGTTAGCGGACGAGAAATGAAGGCGTTGTTACGAGTTGCGGACGAATTGCGTCGGCGTGCGGTTGGAGAAGTGGTCACTTATGTAACAGTGCGAAACATCAATTTCACAAATATTTGCTACACAGGATGCCGTTTCTGTGCCTTTGCTCGGCGTTTGGACGACTCCGATGCTCAATTCCTCTCGCTGACGGAGGTAGCTAATCGAGCTGAGGAAGCATGGCAGGCTGGTGCAACTGAGGTGTGCATGCAAGGAGGTCTCCACCCTAGTTTACCCGGAAATCATTACCGGGACTTAATCCTTGCTATTAAGGAGCGTGTGCCGGAAATGCATGTGCATGCTTTTTCTCCATTTGAAATCTGGTACGGAGCGCAGCGCAGCGGTGTAAATTACGCTGACTTCTTGGCTAGCCTAAAGGACGCCGGTCTTGGTTCTCTACCTGGAACCGCGGCCGAAATTCTGGACACTGAAATTCGTCGGCAGCTTACTAAAAATAAACTTAGTTCTGAGCAGTGGGTTGAAATTATCACTACTGCACACAGGATGGACATTCCTACTACGTCCACCATAATGTATGGTCATGTAGATGGTCCGCGTCACTGGGCGCAGCATATCTCACTTCTTCGTGACATCCAAAAAGACACGGGTGGATTCACTGAGTTCGTTCCACTTGGATTTGTGCATTACAACGCTCCAATTTATCTGGACGGAAGCGCTCGACCTGGCCCTACCCTTGCGGAGAATCTACGTATGCATGCCGTGGCGCGCATTATGCTTCACCACTTTATCCCCAACATTCAAGTTTCGTGGGTGAAGTTGGGCCCGGAAGTCGCGCAGCGTTGTTTGCAGGGAGGTGCCAACGATTTTGGTGGAACTCTAATGGACGAAACTATTTCGCGTTCTGCTGGAGCAAGTCATGGGCAGCATATCCAGCCGCAGGAGTTTCATCGCATGATTCGTGCAATCGGGCGTGTGCCAGCTCAACGGAATACGCTCTATGAGTTGTTACGTGTGTACGAGGACAAGCTTACGGCCCCTCAATTAGAGGGCGATTCAGGTGTTCGCGAAGCGCTTGTACCGAGAGTCAGATTGCGCGCCTGATTTCATCCACGGCTTCTGGGTTAACTAGGCTCGCTGTGTCACCTGGATTTTCACCTAGAAAGGCCGCCCTGATTATTCGGCGCATCACCTTAGCATTGCGCGTCTTCGGCAAATCGGACACAAACTTTATTTCACCGGGGCGCAGCGGTTTCCCCATGTCTGCAACTACTTGTGCCTGTAAATCGGCACGAAGATCGTTGTTGGGCTTGTTTCCAGGTGCTAGTACGCATAAGCAGACGACCTCGGTTCCTTTTATCTTATGCGGAACGCCAATGGCAGCAGCCTCACTAACCGCTGGGTGTCTCACTAGCACCGATTCGATTTCTGCCGGACCTAGGCGTTTTCCTGCGACATTTATAGTATCGTCAGAGCGACCGAGGATGTACCAAAGTCCGTCTCCGTCTATCGCGGCCCAATCGCCGTGTACCCATACGTTTTTCCAGCGTGACCAATAGGTGTCTAGATAGCGCTGCTTGTCTTGCCAAAAACCGCGTGTCATCCCGATCCAGGGTGCACGGATTACTAGTTCGCCTACTTGATTGCGCACTGAGTTGCCATGCTCGTCAAATACATCCGCGGCGATACCAGGACAAGGCGCAGAAAAAGAGGCTGGTTTCAGAGGCATAAGAGGGTTACCCATGACAATGCCGCCAGATATTTCAGTACCACCAGAGTAATTAATTATAGGGCGCGTACTATTTCCTACTACTTCGAATAACCACCGCCAAGGTTCAGGATTCCATGGTTCTCCGGTGGATCCGAAAAGATGTATGCATTCTAAGTCATGTGTTTTTACAGGGTCTTCTCCATGGACGCTGAGAGCACGAATAAGTGTAGGAGAAATTCCGAGCGCATTGATGTTGTGCCGTTCTACTAACTCCCAAAGGCGGTCCGGGCCCGGATAATCGGGTGCACCATCGTACATGAAGAAGGTTGCCCCGAGCAGCGTGGCGCCGAAAACCAGCCACGGACCCATCATCCATCCCATGTCGGTCATCCAGTAGAGTGTCTCACCTGGGTGGACATCTAGTCCAAACGCAATGTCCTGGGCAGCCTTTACCGGGAAACCACAATGAGTGTGAACAGCACCCTTTGGGCGTCCCGTGGTGCCCGATGTGTAGATAACCATGAGTACATCCTCGGCGTCTGTGGGCTCGAGTATTGCTTGGTCGGGCTGCGATGCTACTAATTCGTGCCACCAGTAATCACGCTTGCTCTGCATTTTCACTGCGTTACCGGTACGCTGCAGAACGATGACATTCTTAATACTGGGCACATCTTGTAGTGCTATGTCGGCAACTGGTTTAAGAGGTACAGTTTTGCCACGTCGGAAGAAGCCGTCCGCGGTGAAAAGTCCTTTCGCGTTGGCATTCTTGAGGCGAGAGCACACCGCTCCGGCACCGTAACCAGAAAATAGCGGTAGAACTATGCCTCCGATTTTCACGATGGCGAGTAGAGCTATCGCTATTTCAGGGGTCATGGGCATATAGATTCCGAGCGCATCTCCTCGGGCGAAACCGAGGTGACGCAGCGCGTTGGCACAACGGTTGACTTCTATGCTGAGCTCGCCATATGTGAGCCTACGAGTTTTGCCTTCTTCTCCTTCCCAGATTAGCGCAATATTATTACTGGTAGCCGTATTATTTGCCCATTTGTCCACACAATTATGAGTGATATTTAGACGTCCATCGACACACCATTCCGGGTTCTGGATGCCTCTAGATATATCTACGACCTGTGAGTATGGCTGTTGAAACTCAATATCGAGGTGTCTCAGTACAGCGTCTGTGAACCAAGCGATATCAGTGGTTGAACGCTCCATGAGTTCGCTAAATGACTTGATGCTATGTGCGCTCATGAAGCGCATCAGGTGGCTGCGCTCCACATATTCGGGAGTCGGTCGCCATACAATTTCACCACCAAAATCGAATGTGTCGGCCATTGTTACCTTTTTATGCAATTATATCCGGTTGTCTTGCAATTGAAAGTACTGCGCTAGTAATCTCTCTCAAAAAAGTAGATGATGAAGCAATTAGTGATTGGTCTCTGATTAAGGACTTAAGGACGATTCTGTATTAGTACTACCCATTGGCCATGTTGCACGGTTTCATCTTTTTGGTTTCGTACAGTTAAATTCATGGTTACGGCTCCGCCTTTCAGACGTGGCATTGTCTTGGTGTCTTTGACTTGGAGTAATACGTGAATTGTATCTTCAATCAATATAGGATGGCTGAATTTCCACTGGGCAATCTCACGGAAGGCTAGAATGGTTCCTTCCATAAAACCAGTCTGGACAGCTAGCCCAGAGGCAATTGCTACACCCAGTAGGCCGTGTGCCACGCGTTGCCCAAATGGTGTTGTAGATGCATAGATGGCATCAGTGTGAATTTGGTTGAAATCGCCAGAAAGACCTGCAAAATTAACAATGTCTGCTTCCGTAACAGTACGGCTACTCGTGACGATCTGCATGCCGACTTCAAACTGCTCAAAGTACATTCCTCGTGGCTCAGTTGAGTTCATTCCTCTCTCCTATTGCGCAAGATTAGGTGGATGCAGTGCAATATGTTATGTCTTCCTCATGAAACGGGGCAATACTGTTGCCCAATCGTTAAGTCGTACGCGGTCACCATACTTGAGAACCGCACGCGGCGGTTCAGATTTTTCGCTAGCCGATTGAAATACTCCCAGCTGTATTCCAGGCGCTGCACAGTCTGCAGTGACAAATGCCTGTCCGAGCAGATACCCCTCGCTGTCAATGGTGCAACTGGTTACCTGACCTACTACTTGTCCTCTTTTATCCAAGACTGGGTCACCGGGATGCGCCATGCGCACTCCTTTTTCGTTGAAACGAAAACGTGCTATTACACCTCCGTCTTCTCGTGTCATGAAGGCAGAGCGTCCAATGAACCATGGCTTATGTGTTTTTACGTAAGACCCAAACCCAGCCGCTTCTGCGCCTATGTTGAGCCTGCCACCCAGTTCATGGCCCCACAGGGGGAGTCCAGCCTCGGTGCGGGTGCTATCGCGTGCTGCTAATCCGCAGGGTTGTAACCCAAATGATGCACCCAAACGTAACAGTGTGTCCCACAAATCAACTACTTGGTCGGGATGGACAAACAATTCAAATCCGAGTGGCTCGCCTGTGTAACCTGTGCGCGATACAATCAAGTTAAATCCCCCAATAGAAAGACCGCACATCTCAGTGCGTTTCAGGACTTGCAGGCGTGCAGCTGTGGTGTTGTCTGCCCCTAGCCCTATGAGTGCCTCGAGACTTTGTGGCCCTTGTACCGCCAACATCACGAGCATGTCCCCTCCAGATGATGAGTCACGTAGATTACGCAACTTCACCATAGAGCGCCCGGTGACCTGTGTCGCCGGACGTCCTCGATCAACTAAAACAGTGCCTGACAGGATTGCGTTTACCCAAGCCCAGTCTTTCTCGTCGTTGGATGCATTGACGACCATTAAGTATCGTTGCGCGCTTTGACGATAGACCATAGCGTCGTCGACTACGTTCGCGTTTGGGTCAAGAAGGTGCGTGTAGAGCGAATTACCGATATCAAGTACCGATATGTAGTTACCGCATATTGCATCTAGAAACTCTGATGCTGTTTCTCCGGTTACTTCCCATACCCCCATGTGACTGATATCGAATAGACCAGCGCGCTCACGGACGGCAGAGTGTTCTTCCGATACGGAGGAATACCACATAGGCATTTCCCAGCCTCCGAAAGGCGCAAATTTTGCGCCGAGCTGGTGATGTGACTCGTGTAGGGCTGGTATCGTCAACTTGTCTGATGGAGGTGTCGACCATTCGAATTCAGGTAGCGGTTCACCGGAAGACAGGGCAGCGGAGACGATACCGTTGAAATAGGGCTTACTGGAAAGGATGTCCGGGCCAGTTTCATTGGGATGTTTCTCTGTCGCTCCACGGTCGTGTACCGCAACTGGTCCGGGGGCTTTGGCATGTAAGTCTGCATCATCTAGAATTACGTAGCCGTCTGAAAGATCACGCAGCCAAGTTTTCAGCCACACTGAATCCGATGCGGAGACAGTTAATTCAAAGGCATCTGCCGCAGTGCGGGTGAGAACTGCACTTGCACTGCGTTTTCCTTGCCAGATCTGGGTACGTTGGCTTGCTCCTGATAGCAAAGCGCTGACATCATTGCTGGTAGTGACTTGTAGAAAACTCACTACCTTCTCGCCACTGATGTCCAGTTTTACGACGCTTGCATCAGGGGAGGGTTGATCGAGATAATAGAAGTGCGGATAGCTGTGCTGTGTGGGTGTGAAATCCAACCCCATCTGTTGCGATAGATCTCGCACCTTCATCTTGACCGTGTTGAGCGTCTCGAAATCCACTTTGGCGCGGTAAACTGATCTTCCATGCTTTCCTTTGTATTTGAAAGGGCGGCAAGCCTGCAGAAGATGTGTAATCAGGTCGGTTAATTCGTCAATTTCAGCTTCTCGGAAACCGCGCTGCGTAAGCCAGATAGTTCCCAAGCGCAGACCGGAAGGATTTAGCGCGCTTCTGTCTCCTGGGATGGTGTTACGATTTACAACTACATTTGCAATATCCAGTATCCGGCTAGCATAATCTCCCATCAATGGAACGCCATCTTCACCGCATACCGATTTACAATCGATGTTAAGGAGGTGTGTGTCCGTGCCGCCAAAGGGCACCTTGAAACCGTGGTTAGTGAAGCGTGCGGCCATCCTTGCGGCGTTGGCACGTACCTGTTGTTGCAGTGCTTGGAACTCAGGTGCGCGGTTGAGCTTAAAGGCTACGGCCATAGCTGCGATTGTGTTGAGATGGGGTCCACCTTGCTCTCCAGGGAAAACGGCACGGTCAATCTTGCGTGCAAGTTTTCGGTCTATGCTCAGGATGCAAGCGCCGCGTGGACCACATAATGACTTGTGGGTTGTGAACGTAACTACATCGGCAATTCCAATGGGAGACGGGTATTCACCCGCAGCCACCAACCCCGCCACGTGGGCTATATCAGCCAGAAGGAATGCGCCAACCTCATCGGCTATACTGCGAAACTTTCTCCAATCTACTGCCCAAGGATAGGATGAATATCCAGCGACAAGGAGTTTAGGCTTGTGTTCCATCGCCAGTTTTCGTACAGCTTCATAATCAATTTGCTCGGTGTCCGGGTCTACTCCGTAGGGAACGCTATTGTAATATTTGCCCGAACGATTGACCCTTGCGCCATGGCTGAGGTGGCCGCCGTGTATTAGTTTCATGCCCATTACGGTATCTCCCGGTTCAATTAGGGCATGATATACAGCGTTGTTAGCTGGTCCTCCCGAAAGTGCCTGTACGTTGACATATATGTCGTCAGCCTTGACACTCTCATTGGCAAACAATTCTGCACCACGGCGTCTTGCGAGAGCCTCAATGGTGTCGCAGTATTCCACGCCTTTGTAGTAGCGTGGATTGGCATAGCGTCGATAGTGTCCGAGTCGGACTGCGTAATCCACTATCTCCGGTTCGCTCATCCATCGCGAGGTATCATCCGGATAGCCCTCGGCATATAGGTTGTTGAAAGCAGAGTTTAGGGTCTCACGTACTGCTATCGGAGCGCTACTTTCCGAAGCAATTAGAATCAGTTTGTGGTATTGTCGCTCGGCTTCAATCTGGTTTAACTCATGGACAACGGGGTCAAGGTCGGCCAGAGTGCCGCGAAAAAGAAAGTCGGACATAGTCGATTCACTCAGAAGGGTTCAGAAGGGTATGGTGCCGTAATCGTATGCTATTGTACCCTAAGTACTGTTCGACGTCATGATGTTCAGTGACATTTAGGTGATCTTACAGTGAGCAACGATTCTTATCCACGATTCGTCACAATTTTCATTTGAACTTTGTTTGCGGACTAACAGGCGCATGTTTTCATCGACATTGCACAGTTGGATGGTCACTGCGCCACCGGAAAACTTTCTTGTTAGCCTATTTCCGGGAGAAGGAGGAAAGATTGACAGTCTAATGGATTAATTACTGTACAATTGTCAGTATAGTGACTTTAGCGACATACTCGAGCTTCCAAGGTCGAAGGTCTAGCGTGTTTTTGGGTTTCAAATCAAAAAACTAAGTTTCATTGTTGATCGCGTATTTTATTTAGTAATTTTATTTAAGTAACGGTGAAAAAGTAAATAGGAGAAGAAATGGAACGTCAATTAGATGAAAAAATATTAGGTATGCTGGAAAATGCAAACTTTCTGACTATCGGCACGTCCGTTGCAGGTAACTCGTCTGCTTCAAATGTTTTTTTTGCTAATGACGGTTTTGACATGTATTTTTTCACATTCAATCCTACGAGAAAGGCCGAGCAAATCCGCGTAAATCCGAAAATTCAATGTGTAGTACGTCCTGATGGCACAGAAGGTATTAAAGAGCTGCAGATTGAAGGGCGAGCTTCGAAGATAACGGATCCCGATGAGCAGGAAAAGGCATATAGAATGGTACTTGAAGTAACCGAGGCTTTTAAGACTTATATGGAGGATGATTTCTTAAAGAAGAATAATGTGGTCGGGTACTACAAGATCAAGCCCACTGTTATCAAGTACGTCGATTTTTTCGCAGACACTCGGTTTGAATGGAGGGAGTTCCCCGAAAATCAAGAATCTCTGTTTTCTTCGCTGATTAAAGGATCGCTTCGTACTATAGGTCTTTATTTGCGAGCTGTCAGGGCCCCTTTCTTTACAGCGACAATTGCGCCTGTAGCATTGGGCGGGGCGGTGGCATACTTCAATATAGGATCCTTTGACTGGCGCATGTTCTGGTTGACGTTACTTGGTGCTATTCTTGCCCATGCTGGCACAAATGTGGCAAATGACTATTCTGATCATGTTACACGTAATGATGAGGCCAACAAGTTATTCAGCCCTTTCAACGGTGGATCCAGGATGATACAGGCGGGACTGATGTCTCCCGCCAAGGTTTTTATTCTCTCGCTAATACTGTTTGCTGGAGCCGTATACACAGGTCTGTATCTGAATACTCAGTTGCACGGAGCCCCATTCGAGTTGAGTCCTCTCCTGTGGCTTGGTGTTGCCGGAGTCGCTTTAGGAATCTTCTATAGCGGAGGTCCGCTACGCTTGAGCTACCGCGGTTTTGGTGACCTGTGTGTGATGCTTGGTTTTGGGCCGGTTATGGCCCTTGGAGCGCATTATGTTCAAACGCAGGCCCTAACACCGACGACGGATTGGAATTATCTAACGGTTCTGGTGGCTTCTGTTCCGGTGGCCATCTTGGTGGGTTTGATTCTATTTGTTAATGGATTTCAGGATTACAAAGCCGATAGGGAAGTTGGTAAACGGACATGGATAGTCCGTACTGCTGAAGGAAATGACATAGCTGAATACTCCAGACCGTTTGCAATATACAGAGCATTTCTTTATTTTACGTTTGTCTACATCGTTGCTCTAGGGGTGGCTGGGGCTGTTATTGTCGATTTTTCTACACCCTGGGTTGTTATCG
>JAKUPR010000020.1 GCA_022450585.1 Anaerolineales bacterium
TTTGTCGAATGCATCAGTTGTCCTCGGTCAATGTGTACAATCTTGGAGCACCGAGGGCACACATATGCTGAATGCGCTACGCGGTTGGTTTAACAAGAGATGTGCTCTGCCGGTAATGGGCTTCTTGCGCACGTGGGTATTGAACGTGTTAATTAGCAATATGCCCTTTTCTGCGTTACGCAACTTCTATTATCGACGGGTCTGTGGCATCAGTATAGGAAAGGGTTCCGAGATTTGGAGCGGGGTACGCTTTGCAGGTGGGGCCATGAACAAGATTACTATTGGAAATCACTGTTCAATTCCACATTACTCGTTTTTTGTAGCCGGAGCAAAGATTAGCATTGGCGACCATGTTGTTTTTGGTCATGCAGTGGAGCTATACACTTCTGATCATGACCCAGATGATCCGGAATTTTCACGTCGCGATGCGCCAATAGAGATACAAGACCGAGCATGGATAGGCTCTCGGGCAGTAATCCTTAAGGGTGTAAGAATTGGTGAAGGAGCAGTAGTGGCGGCTGGGTCAGTTGTGACTAAGAACGTAGATGCCTTCAGTATAGTTGGTGGTAATCCAGCTCGGGTGATAAGGGTTCGTGGTACTCGGGAGTTTACCTATTAGGCGGGGCGACAAAATTTTATTCGATTCTTTATCAATCCGGTAATATCACTTCTCAATGCAAGAAAGCGCGACCATTGAATGTTTTTGCAATATATTCTAAGAAACCGATGTTAATTTCCGCGGGCCATGTATACCTTGGTCTGGCAATTTTGCGAATTCTTGTCGTCGTACTCCTTATCTTGGGTTTTCCACAGCTGGAGTCGCACGATGGTTGGTATTTTCATCATGGCGGTGATCAGAACTATTATTTCGATTATGGTCAAGTGTTGGCGAGTGGAACATTCTCACAGTATTTCTCTGTCAATTTGGGTATGCCGTCATTGATGGCTGTAGCAATACGCGTTACCGGTGCCTCTAGTTACTCTGAACTGTTGCCATTGGTTGTGTTGATGAATGGTTTTTTGTTCGGTGGGCTCTCGGTATTCTTGGTAGGGCGGTTGTCAGCGCACTTGACACGATCTGAAATTAGCGGGTACCTTGCTGCCGCTCTCTGGGCGCTCATGCCATGGTTACTTTGGCTGATGTTTTGGCCACACCCACAGGCATCCTTGCTGCGTATGCCGTATGTGCCTGGCGCAGCCTGGTTGCAGGGCGGCCCTGATGGTCCCGGGGTATTTTTTGCCCTGTTGGGAATGTACTTCTTAGCCCTTTCACTGGATTCAGAACAGCTGCGGTGGCCATTACTTAGTGGCATGGCTTTCGGAACGATGATGCTTTTCCGGGTGCATTTCGTGGCCCTTGTACTGTTGGGAGTGTTGTTGCTAGTGTTAAAGTTGCGCGGGTGGCACCTAGCGCTTTTCTCGGTCAGTGCAGCTGCTTTGTACCTTCCTCAGGTTATATACAATCGAATAGCCTCACTTTCACTGGGTACACCTGGATACAACCCTTGGTTGCCCGGATATCTTTATTTCGGAGTCTTGGATGTGATGGCTGAGACGGCTTATTATTCGGACAATCCCAGTATGAATATGGTAGCTTTTGGTCATCTACAGAACACGTTCCGGACTCTGATCGCAGGCGGAACGGTGATGATGTATCTCGTTATCTTGGCGGTTGGTTTTGCAGTATGGGGTTTCTTTAGGTCTGGACGTTCGCTCGGATGGGATCGGTCTATGCTAATGTTTGGCGCGCCGCTCGCTGCCATTGGGATTCTCATACTATCCCCTATCTTCGTCGAAAATATTTATCGCTTTACGCTTCCGGCGATACCGTTTTTTATGGTACTTATCAGCTGGCTTTGGGTAGCGCTCTCCCGATTGCGAATTAGGCATCGAATAATCCGGATCTTCCGCTCCAGGAATACATGAAGCGCGTTCTCTATGTTCATCATGGTGGTACTGTTGGTGGCGCGCCACGCAGCTTGTTGTTTCTGTTGGAACAAATGGATCGTCGCCGTTACGAACCAATTGTGTTGTGCATTTCTGATGGTCCGATGGTGGAGTTATTTCGCAAATCTGGGATTGAGACTCATGTTGTGAGTGACATCAGCGATTTCAGCCAGACTGAATTAGTATGGTATGGGAAAAAGCTGCTGTGGCAATTGCCTGGAAAGTCTCTACGCTTTTTTTTATCGGTGGAGGCTGCTCGGCGTCATGTAGAGTATTTTCAGCCTGACTTAGTGCATGTCAATTCGTCTACACTCGCGGCTGTGGCACAGGCCGCGTTCGAGGCGGGTAAGCCTGTCGTGTGGCACATTCGTGAGCCGTTGGCAGGCGGATATTTCGGTTTACGGAGGCGCTGGCTGCGTCATCGCATCCAACTTCATGCCACTCGTGTGATTGCTATATCCGAATATGATGCAGCAAGATTGTTGCCTTCTGATCGAATTCGTACAATTTATAATTTTGTTGATTTTACTGTCTTTGACCGTGGGATTGATGCGAGCGCAGCTCGGGTGCAACTGAATCTAAGTCCTTCTCATCAAGTGGTTACTATGCTAGGTGGCTGCTCCGAGGTGAAGGGCACACTGCCGTTTGTGCGTAGTCTTGAGCTGGTGCAATCGAGAATTCCTAATGTGCGTTTCTTAGTAGTTGGACCTAGGCCTAGTGTGGGAGTGAGTCACTCATTGCCAGCATTAATAAAGAGTTTGTTTCGTGTTGATGCCTATGACCAAGCCGTCATGGATGTTGCCAGGTCTGCTGTAGACAGTGGGTCGCTATGTTTTCTGGCCACACGAGATGATGTGCCGCAGGTCCTTGCCGCGTCAGATCTACTTGTGTTTCCATCCACTGTCCCGCACTTTGCGCGCCCGGTTATTGAAGCTGGTGCGATGGCAAAAGCCGTTGTAGCGTCGGACCTGGGTGGTCCGCGCGAATTGGTGCATCATGACCATACCGGATTGCTGGTTTCCCCAGACAATCCTCATGCATTGTCTGATGCCATTATTTCTATCCTAACAGATCCGGTTCGGTCTCAGGCACTTGGCGAAGCGGGTTACCGTCACGCGCGAAAATTGTTTGACGCCCAGAGTAATGCGAAGCGTACATTTGACGTATACGAAGAGATTTTAGGTATATGATCGATTTCGAGCGTCTAGAATCGTTTATTGGTAGATTACGGGCCGTGCCTTTCCATGCCTATCCTCGAGTGGCCTGGCAGATTGCCCGCCGAAGTTGGATTACTGCTAGTGCTCCTGCAGTACCCAAAGAACTTCATGAGGGAGACCTTTTGAGTGCTTTTGGTGTTCATGACCGGAATCAGATGTTATCGGATTTCTATCATAGAAAGAACCCTATCTTTTTTTGGTCGGAAAACGCTGCTAAGCGCGCGTCATTCGTGGAATCTCGTGCGCCCGGGTTAGTTGATCGCATGCAGGCGTGCGGGGAGGAAGTGCTTGCACATCGATTCGATTTGCTAGGTTCCGGCAAGTTGGATCTAGGAACTCGTATTCCGTGGCGATGTGATTTCAAGTCTGGTTACGAATGGCAGAAGGATCATTTCACTCGTTTGAAGATTGTTGATTTGGATGCTGGTTTCGACATAAAGATACCGTGGGAGTTGAGCAGATTCCATCAAGCCGTGAGCTTGGGGCAATGCTATGCTCTTACAGGTCAGTCCGTTTACGTGACTGAATTCATGGCGCAGTTACAAGATTGGTGGGTTGAAAGCCCATGTGAGTTTGGCCCAAACTGGGCTAACGCAATGGAAGTTGGCATACGCTCTGTGAATTTGATATGGGCATATGAGTTGATGAGAGCATCGCCACAGATAAGCAATGAGTTCACATTCCTGTTCCTAAGAAGTTTGTTTGAGCATGGGCGATATATCGTGCGGCATCTGGAGGACGGCTGGCCAGGATCTAACCATTTCATTGCTAATTTGTGTGGTTTGATTTGGCTGGGAATTTATCTCGGACCTGCGCCGGAAGCGCAGAAGTGGCTGCAAATCGGGCTTCGGTTGCTTTCGCGGGAACTTAGTACACAGGTTTATCCTGATGGAGCCCATTATGAAGTTTCCAGTGGATACCATATATTAGTCGCCGAGATGGTGCTGTGGACCTGCGCTTACTGTAAGTTGAATGATATTCGTCTCTCTAAAGTCGTGTATGAGCGGCTTGCTGGCATGTTGGATGTGATTCATGGGATGATTCGCCCTGATGGTGAGATTCCGCTTTTTGGCGACTGTGATTCTGGGCGTTGGCTGGCACTTGAATCGGATACTAAGAGACTGCGTACTGGTCAGGATGCGCGCGGACTTTTAGTTCTTGGTGCAGTTTTACTGGACAGGGAAGATTGGCTAAGTGCTGCAGCGATACCTGAATTGCGAGTCGAACGTCAGGAGGCCGCATTGTGGGCGTTTGGATTTCAAGCTGATGTGGCAATTGTCCCTTCAGTTCAAGGTGTAGATCAATCAGTAGGGTTCCCAGACGTTGGTTGGTATGTAATGCGAGCTGGTCAAGTTTGCATGTCTGTGAACACTAGTGAAAATGGTTCTGGTGGTTGGGGGATACATGCTCACAATGACACGTTGAGCTTCGAACTTGTGGACGGACGACGCGCCTTCATCATCGATCCAGGCTCCTATGTGTACACTGGAGACTATCGGGCTAGAAATGTATTTCGGGCGACTGCATCACACAACACAGTCCAGGTTGACACACATGAAATGAATCGCATTCCGGAGAGAGACATGTTTCGTCTGAATGATGACATCTCTGTAAGCGTGCGTCAGTGGGGAAGCGACAATATTCGCCTTTGGCTGGAAGCCGAGTATGTCAGCCGCGCAGCGGGAAGGGAAATACTGTATCATCGGCGTAAATTTGAATATTTTCTGCAGGAAAGATATTGGTTGCTGACTGATTACGCTGGTTATTGTGACGGTAGAATGCCGAATGAATTGAGTGTTTATTTTCATTTTGCTGCTCTGCCTGTCCAATTGGATGGCTTGATGGCGCGTACTATGTGTACTGAAGGGACCAATCTCGCTATCTTCCCGTTGAGTCAAGGTAACAATGTGGTAGAGACAGCAGAATTGCATCAGGGATGGATATCTTGCCACTATGGTGTCCGCGAGCGGGCTCCAGTGTTGCAATATAGATTGTCCAACGATGAGACTACAGCAATCAGGACAGTGCTTCTATTATATGTGACGGAAGAGGAACTAGCTTTACGTCGAAGTGAACTACAGAGGGGGTAAGAGTGAAGAATTTGTCTAGACTACAAATTATTTGGAGTATATGGAAAAAGTTTGGTGAAGCGATCGGTGATTTTGTTGCCCGCCTAGTGCTAACCGTGTTTTACTTCACCGTTCTTGTGCCCTTTGGGATAGGAGTGCAAATGTTTGGCGATCCACTGAAGCTCAAGAGAACTACGAGTGATGTCAGATGGCAAATTCGTGGCAAGGTCGAAGTCAGCCTAGATTCATTTCGGCGTCAGTTTTAATATGAATATTTTAGGAATCTCCTGCTACTACCATGATGCGGCGGCCGTTTTGTTACAGGAGGGTGAACTTGTTGCGGCTGCTGAGGAAGAGCGTTTCAGTCGGATGAAGCACGATCACACCTTCCCAAAGTATGCTATTGAATTTTGCTTGCGTCAAGGTGGGATTGCAGCGGAGGATTTGGATTATGTGGTTTTTTATGAGAAGCCACTGGAAAAATTTGAACGTATTCTTAGCACAACGCTTGCTGGTTTTCCGCGAACTTGGAGTGTCTTTCGCGAATCCATGATTACTTGGTTTAACGAAAAATTGTGGATTAAGGGTCATATTTTGGGTCAGCTGCCTATTTCTGCTGACAGATTGCTTTTTGTTGATCACCATCTTTCGCATGCATCGAGCTCGTTCTTTGCATCTCCATACCGAGAAGCCGCAATTCTGACAGTTGACGGTGTGGGGGAGTGGACTACCACCACGGTTGGAAGGGCTTCTGCTGATTGGGATGGTAATGGGAGTAATCAAATCAACTTATTTAGCGAAGTGAGGTTTCCCCACTCTCTTGGACTGATGTATTCTGCTTTTACAGCTTTTCTCGGTTTTCGGGTAAACAATGGTGAATATAAAGTCATGGGAATGGCGCCGTACGGTACTGCCGATCGTGTCGAGGATGTGTACAAAGTTTTGCGTGTTGGCCCAGATGGCGCTTTCAATCTAAATATGGATTACTTCAGTTTTCATCGATCTACTAGGCGCACATTCTCTTCAAAATTTGAGGATCTTTTCGGGCAGCCTAGGGTCCACGATTCAGTCTTTTTCACACCGACAACACATCCACAGCGTGATCATCCCGATTGGGACGATGCTACAGCGGATATAAATCAACATTACGCCAATATAGCGGCTAGTGTACAGCGTGTGACCGAGGATACATTGCTGAAAATGGTGGAGTACGCATATAGGGAGAGCGGGATGAAAAACCTCTGTCTTTCCGGTGGGGTGGCGCTTAACAGCGTTGCCAACGGTCGAATCATGCGAGAATCGTCCTTTGAGAGTGTTTTTGTGCAGCCAGCGCCAGGTGACTCTGGAGGTGCCTTGGGTGCTGCTCTCTACGTCTACCATGTCTTGTTGGGTAAGCCGCGCAAGTTTGTGCAGGAGCATGGTTACTGGGGACAAGACTATGGAGTAGAGGAAGTTGTGAGTGCCATGGATGCTGTCGGTGTGACCTACAGTCGCCTGGACGATGATGAGGCAGTAGCGCAGGCGATGGCGAGTGATTTAGTAGCAGGGAAGGTGATTTCAGTTGCGCGTGGTCGCTTTGAGTGGGGTCCGCGCGCGCTTGGCAACCGTTCGATTATGGCTGACCCTCGTCGGGCAGATATGAAGGAAATTGTCAACACGAAAATTAAGTTCAGAGAACCGTTTCGGCCTTTTGCGCCGGCTATACTTGAAGATCGTGCCGAAGAATTTTACGAACTAAGCGACGCTGGAAAGATGTACCCTTTGCGTTATATGTTGGCTGTATATAAAGCTAGAGAAGGTAAGCGAGAATCCATACCGGCTGTTACTCACTCAGGCGGCACCGGACGCTTGCAGACTGTACGGAAAGAATGGAACCCACTCTACTATCGTGTGATTGAGATTTTTGGGGACAAAACAGGTGTACCTGTCGTCTTGAATACATCCTTCAACTTGCGTGGGGAACCCATTGTCAACACTCCGGCAGACGCACTAAGTACATTTAGTCGCAGCGGTATCGATTCGCTTTATCTCGGTGATTTCGTGATTCGGAAATAAGATGAATGGTGAGATAAAACAATGAAACAGGTTTTCTTTAATGGCAAAGGTGAGCTGATTCTGAAGGATGTACCTATACCTATATGTGGGTCTGGGAGCCTTTTGGTGCGTACTGAATACTCTTTGATTTCTGCCGGCACGGAATCGACTTTATTGGCGGGTGCCGGCAGCTTGGTAAAGCAAGCACTACGGCGCCCTGATTTGGTCGGGCGTGTGGTTCAGTTGGTGGCTGATAAGGGTTTGAAAACTGCTGCTGGGGTTGTTCGTGGAGCAGTGGAGAATTGGTACCCACTTGGTTACAGCGCTGCTGGCTCAGTGATAGCTGTGGGGGAGGGAGTTGATGGCTTTTCTGTTGGTGACGAAGTGGCGTGTGCTGGGGCTGGATTTGCCAACCATGCATCAGTTATTTCCGTACCTAAAAACTTGGTAGTCAAGTTGCCCGAAGGTCTCTCCTGCCGAGAAGGATGTTTTGCCACTGTCGGGGCGATTGCCCTCCAGGGGGTACGCCGAGCAGAACCTATGATAGGAGAGACTGTGGTTGTGATAGGGGCAGGATTGGTTGGGATACTGACGGCTCAGATTCTTCAGGCGAACGGATGTAAGGCAATTTGCGTCGATGTTGCGAGCGAGCGCCTAGATATTGTTTCTAGCTTGGGTATTCGCCATACTCTGCGGTCCGGTTTTGATGATCTTGTTAGATCCGTTAGGGATTTGACTGGTGGTCATGGTGCTGATGCTATCATCGTGACCGCTGGCACAGAATCCTCCGAACCAGTGAATCAGGGATTTGAAATGTGCCGCGAGCGTGGCCGAGTTGTGATAGTTGGTTCAGTTGGAATGGAGTTGGAGCGGGATCAGTATTACCGCAAGGAGATTGACTTACGAATTTCCCGTTCTTACGGACCCGGACGTTATGATTCTGAGTATGAGCAGAAAGGCATGAGTTATCCACTCGGTTATGTTCGTTGGACTGAGACGCGCAATCTCGCTGCTTTTTTGGATTTGGTTACTGAAGACAATGTATTGCTGGCGCCGCTGATTAGCGCGGAATTTGACATTGAACATGCATTGCAAGCCTATGCTGCTGTTACTTCTGGTGACAGGGAAATATTGGCCGTTCTGTTTAGTTACTCGGGCGATGTAATACCGCTGGAGGCTCAGACAGTTTGGCGACATCCACGGCAGCTGCCTGCAAAGAAAGGACGCATAGGGTTGGCAATGGTGGGTGCGGGCCATTTTGCGCGCGCCGTTCATATGCCTAACCTTAAGTATCTCTCTTCAAAGGTGTCCGTGCGGGCGGTAGTAAGTGGCTCTGGTGGTAGTGCGCGGCAGGCCGCTGAGCAGTTGGGAGCACCTTTGGCTGCAACTGATCTGTCGTCAGTTTTGCAAGACGAGGGGTTGGATGCAGTTCTTATTGCTACTCGTCATCATTTGCATGCTGAGCAGTGTATAGCTGCGGTTCGGGCTGGCAAACATGTGTTTGTTGAAAAGCCACTTGCTCTGACAGTTGACCAATGTCAGGAAATCATGTTGGAAGTCGAAAAGGCGGGCGTTTTGTGCGCGGTGGGTTTCAACCGAAGGTTCAGCTCATTGGCGCTGTCTATGCGCGATACCTTGGATCACACTAATGGACCCAAGCACATCGTTTGCAGGGTTAACGCTGGACCATTGCCGCATAAGCACTGGCTCTCCGATCCGGAAATTGGTGGTGGACGTCTTCTTGGTGAAGGCTGTCATTTTTTCGACTTTATGGCATGGTTAACAGACTCAACTCCAGTTTCTGTTAGTGCGCAAATGGTCGGTGATTTGACTGATGAAATTGTTGCTATCGTTAAATATGCTAATGGAAGTGTCGGTACGCTAATCTACACTGGTATGGGTAATGCGGATTTTCCAAAGGAGCGCATAGAGGTTTTTGCGGGTGGCGGGGTGGCTATTTTGGATGATTTCCGATCTCTGGTGTTTTCTGGGATGCCGGGTAAATCGCTTAAGTTACGATCTCAAGTCAAAGGCCACCGCAGTCTGTTGGCTCATTTTGTGGGTGCTGTGTGCGGTGAGACTGAGCTAAGGGTTACTGCAGAGGATGGACTCGCGGCCACATTATGTGCTCGGGCAGCCTTGCGATCTGTGTCTGAGGGCCAGATAGTTTCCGTTGCATGATGGTTTCGCTGCTCTCGGCGACTCGTCTCGACAACTGAGTGGTACATTCATATATCTCAAACAGAAGGGCAAATATTGACGACTGACTTCGACATTCTCATTCTCTCGACTCAAGATTGGGACGCTCTGCCCACGCGCAAGCACCATTGGGCACGCAATTTCGCTGCTCGCGGAAACCGAGTGCTCTACGTGGAACAACAAATGCATTGGCTTGGATGGCTGGTAGATTGGCGTCGTCAGTTCGGGCGCGCGTGGCGTTGGCTTTCCGGACCGCGTGAGGTATCAGAACGTCTATGGGTGTTTACCCTGCCGATAGTAGCGCCCTGTTTCCAGATGTCCAGTCTGATAAACTCGTTCAACAATTGGTTGTTGGCACCGGTGTTACGCTGGGCACTCGGACGCATCCATTTCAAAAGGGTTGTATTGTGGGCGTATACACCCCATTCTGCTGGTTTGGTCGACAGGATGGGCGAGCAATTAGTAGTCTATGAATGTGTTGACGAGTTCAGTGCTGCGCGTGGTTTAGTGCGTGGGAAGACCATCGCAGCCCAGGAAAGACAATTGCTTAAATTGGCTGATATCGTCATTGTTACGCATCCAAATCTTAGTCAATCGAAAACAATTGGTGAACGAAGACCCTATCTGATACCTAACGGGGCAGATATAGCACATTTTGCACGGGCAGATGTTTCTGGTACAGAACCTGCTGCTGCGGTGGCATCTCTTCCCCATCCAGTGGTAGGATTTCATGGATGGATTCAATACTGGATTGATTTTGACATGATTTCGTATGCAGCCAGAAAACATCCTGAATGGTCGTTTGCAATGATTGGTCCGGTTGAACCTTTAGCGCGAGTGGACAAAGTCCGTGGAATGGCCAATGTGTACTTTTTGGGGAGGCAACCTTACGAGCAAATTCCTAACTTTGTTGCCGGATTCGATGTGTGCATCAATCCATTTGTTCTTGATAATTTGGCTAATTCAGTAAGTCCGATAAAGTTGTACGAGTACCTTGCGTCTGGAAAACCGGTGGTTTCCGTGGACATGCCGGCTGCGCGCGAGTTCTCCAATTTGATGCCTCTGGTAAGAACGCCAGAGCAGTTTGTGCGTGCTTTGGAGGATGTACTCTCCAAAGTTAATAATCATACTGTTTCTGGTGATGCAGTACTGCGTCAGCAGGCTGTTGCTTGTTTTTCTTGGGAAGCGCGCTTCCGGCAAGTTGAAGAAGTCTTGCGTGAAAGCCTTACAATGTGTTAATAAATGGAGCTTCTAGTGAATATGGAGACGCATACTAAAGTCATTGTGATCATTCCGGCATATAACGAGGAGGAGAGTTTGGCTAGAGTGGTGTCTGGAGTGCTTGCCGCAGTGCCTGCAGCTGATGTGGTTGTGATTAATGATGGATCGCATGATCGTACACCATTGGTTGCTGAGCGTGCGGGGGCTACCGTGATTTCGCTTCCATATAATTTGGGCATAGGCGCTGCCATGCAGACTGGCTTTATGCTAGCTCAGGCAGGGGATTATCATGCAGCTGTGCAGGTTGATGGCGATGGTCAACATGATCCAGGTGAAATCGTGGTCCTATTGGATCGTTTGCTTTCGGGAGAGGCCGATGTAGTTGTGGGTTCTCGTTTTGTGGAAAACCGTGGTTACGTCACTCCTTGGCTTCGTATGTTGGGTATAAGGATTCTGGCTAGATATGTGTCTATGCTGGCAGGACAGAGTTTTTCGGATACTACCTCAGGATTCCGGGCGAGCAATCGATTAGCTATGGAATCATGTGCGCAGAATTATCCCGAGGATTATCCAGAGCCTGAATCTCTTCTGGCGTTTCGCAAAATGGGTCTACGCGTGACTGAAGTGGCAGTGTCTATGAATCAGCGATTTGGCGGCAAGAGTTCGATAACTCCGTTCTGGTCAGCATATTATATGATTAAAGTCATGCTGGCTGTTACAATTTTATTGCTGCGCCGTGCGCCGCAGCGGGGGGGGAGTACATATGTTCACTGACCGCCTGACATTATTCGTTTTCGTGGCTGCGTTCGGTTTGTTGCTATTGGTACTAGAGTTGGTTCGACGACGGGCATTGGCAGAGAAATATTCATTGCTGTGGCTGATTATGGCAGGGGCTATTCTTGTTCTGACTGTGGCACGTCCTGCACTGGACCGTATAGCACCTTTGTTGGGAATATACTATGCTCCATCTGCCCTGTTTGTAGCTGGTTTCGTGGGGCTATTGGTGATCTTGCTTTACTTCTCTTCGGTTATCACGCAGCTTGCTCGCCAGAATCGCATAGCGGCTCAGCAGCTTGGGATTTTGCGGGCGCGTATAGAAGCTCTTGAAAAGGCGTCATCGGAATCTCCGGATAATGATTGAGACCGACTCCGGCGTTGGCTCAAACTATAGCTGGGAAACGCTTTCAAGCAAGCATCGTCATTGGTTAGCAGGGCTGCTGATATTGGCATTAGTTTTGCGTTTGGGTTGGGTATTGCTGATGGACCCCGAGCCAAAGCTCAGGGGCGGTGATGGGCCTTTCTATTTGCATCTCGGTGACCAGTTAGCGAAGGGGATGGGATTGCGTTATGGAGAGCCGGTAGCCGTGGTAGGACCGATTTATCCGGCGTATCTGGCGGTTGTACAAATACTGTTGGGGACGGACCGTGTGGTAACAGTCGCGCGCATAGGCCAGGCAGTACTTGGCGTTTTGTTGGTGGCGTTGCTATTTGTACTGGGTATGCGTTGGCGGGGTCCACGTTGTGGGCTTCTGGCAGCTGGATTAGCGGCTGTGGATCTTCGCTTCATAGTTGAATGCGGATCCATTTCTACCGAAATTCTTTTTACCGTCTTATTGCTGTTTAGTCTGTGGTTATATCTGATAGCTCTTGAACGGGACCGTCCACACTGGTGGATTTTATCCGGTGCTGCAATTGGTGTGGCTGCTCTAACACGTGGAGTTATACAATTGCTTCCTTTGGCACTTCTTGTGCAATTGTGCGTACATGGCAAATGCCGGCGCTTGTGGAGTGCTTGGGCACTGTTACTGGCTGGTTTCATATTAGCAGTGAGCCCATGGATGATTCGCAACTGGCGCTTATTCGGTTCTCCCAAGATAGCTCATGGAGGGGAGGCCCATTTTTGGATGGGTGCTAAGGGTGATGGACGTGCCTTACGCAAGGACGAAATGCTCTCTGAGATTTGGGACATACGTGAAAGGGATGGAGGAGCTGATCGTTACAGTTACTTATCGGATGCATTTGGAATCATTGCTTCTGATCCGCTTGGATTTGTGCTGCTTCGCGCTCGCAGGGTGGTTGAGGCGTACCTGCAACCCTTTGGCACTGTGACGATGGGAGTGGTTTTAGGAGATGAGAGCATTAAGGCTATGCTTGTGCGGGGAAGTGGCCATTCCCTTAGAGAGGTGGTGACGTTGCCAGCTTTCTGGCCCAAGCTGTGGATTTATGTGCTGCATTTCGGGTCTATTGGTATGTCTGTTTGGTATGTCTTGTGGAGGTGGCGTAAATGGCGAGAATTGAGCCTTTTTGTCATTGTATTGCTCTATTTTAGTGGAGTGTACGCGTTTCTTACTATCATTCCGCGATATCTGTTTCCTATTATGCCGCTCTTTATTCTTCTTTCAGTTGGAGTACTGGTGGATTTCAGATGGAGCGAATTGGAGAGTAGGTCAAATGGAATGGTAAGAAAGACGGATGGCACAGCTATGTCGCAGGGGGGGAGTAGTGCATGAATCGCGTTGTACATATTATTAAGGCAACGGGAATAGCTGGAGCCGAAAAACATCTTCTTACCTTGTTACCGGCGCTCGAACGCGAGAATCTTGACATTCATCTTATTGTGCTTACAGAGCCCTGCAAACCAGTACCGGAGCTCTTCTCCGCACTAAGGGCTGTAGAGGTGGTTGCAGAACGTATGATAATTCGTGGACATCTGGACCCAACCCTACCTCCACGTCTGGCGCTGCGGTTACGCTCATTGGTGCCTGTGTTGGTACACACGCATTTGCTGCATGCTGACTTATATGGCACGTTAGCTGCTAGGTTAGCCAAGGTGCCGGCGGTGATTTGTACTAGGCATAATGATGACCCCGTTCGGCGACATCGCATCATTCGCTGGGTTAACAGTTGGGCTATGGACCGAGTTAGCAAGGTGATAGCTATCTCCAAGGCAATTGCTGCTTTTACCTGTGATGTTGAGCGTGTGGGTACGGAAAAAATCGTATGTATTTACTATGGCCTGGAACCCATTGACACTGATACTGAGTTCAGTCATGGCGTACTACGCGAGGAATTTGATTGGGACCTAAATGTACCTTTGCTAGGTTTTGTCGGGCGCTTGATTGAGCAAAAGGGGGTAGTGCATCTGATCCATGCTTTTGTGGAAGTGCGGCGATTTGTATCAGGTGCGCAGCTACTGATCGTGGGTGATGGCGCGGAGCGCATTAAACTCCAGAATTTGGTCGCTAAGCTCGGGTTGGCTAACTCAGTGCATTTCCTCGGCTGGCGCGATGACATTGATGCGATTATGGCTGACTTGGATGTTCTAGCTGTCCCATCCCTATGGGAGGGGTTTGGGTTGGTGACTTTGGAGGCGATGGCGGTCGGTACGCCTGTGGTAGCTAGTCATGTCAGCGCGTTACCGGAAATTGTTTCCGATGGTCATACTGGGAAATTGGTTCCACCTGCCGATTTCAAAGCTTTATCCGCAGCCTTGGTGCGCTTATTAGTTAACACAAGCGAATCGCGTGACATGGGATTAAAGGGTTGTAAACGACTTGAGACAATGTTCACAGTAGACAGCATGGTGTCAAAACATGTTGCGGTTTATCGAGAAGTATCTGGTATGTTACCGTCCTGATGTGTGGCATTTGCGGTGTCCTGCATTTTAATGGGCAGGCTCCTGACCGACATGCTCTGAATAGGATGGTGCAATCTATTCGTCATCGAGGACCAGACGATTCGGGCTTATGGATTGATGCACCGGTTGGACTAGGAAATACGCGTCTTGCAGTTATTGATTGTTCGGAAGCAGCTCGGCAGCCTATGAGTGATGAGCGTGGTGAAGTCTGGATTGTATATAACGGGGAGGTGTACAACTATCTGAAATTACGGCAAGAATTCTCGATGCGGGGTTGTAGTTTTCGGTCATTCTCTGATACGGAGACGATACTGTATGCTTATCGAGAGATGGGAGTAGCTTGTCTGCAGCGCCTTCGTGGAATGTTTGCATTCGCAATTTGGGACCAGTCACGTCGCTCCCTCCTGCTAGCTCGTGATCGCCTGGGGCAGAAACCGCTTTATTACTATTTTGATGACGACAAATTTGTCTTTGGATCTGAGATAAAGGCGATCTTGGAATATCCTGGAGTTTCGCGCGTCGTCCAACGTCGTGTCTTGCCATTGTACTTATCCTATGGCTATGTGCCAGCTCCTCACACTATGTTTGAGGGTATCTATGCACTACTTCCTGGACATTCACTACACATACATGAAGGGCGTATTGAAACCAAGGAGTACTGGGCACCAGAAAAAAGAACTAATCAGGTCAATGCCACAGGGTGGGGGGAGGATGAGTGGGGCGCAGCCTTAATGGATCAAATCCGTGAGGCGGTGACCGCTCGCCTCGTCAGTGATGTGCCAATTGGTGCTTTTCTATCTGGTGGGCTAGATTCAAGCGCAATAGTCGCCTTGATGGTTGAGGCTAGTGCAGTTCCCGTGAAGACATTTGCCATTGGTTTTAGTGATGAGTCTTCATTTGACGAATCTCCTTTTGCACGCCGGGTAGCCGAGCATTTGGGTACTGAGCATCATGAATTTATTGTTCCTGCTTCTGAAGCTGTGGATTTATTACCGCGATTAGTGTGGAATTTAGATCAACCTTTTGGAGATTCTTCGGTGATTCCCACATATTTATTATCTAAGTCTGCTCGTGAGCATGTCACTGTAGCTTTGACCGGCGATGGTGGCGATGAGATTTTCGCCGGTTATGAAAGATTTCGAGCGGCACGTATAGCTGAGAAATTTAAGTTTATACCTCAATTTCTGCAAGTCGGTATGGCGGCTGTGGCGGCGAGCATGCCACAAGGAACTGGTTATCGTGATTTTGCGCGTCGGTCCACGCGTTTCTTACGCGCAGCTCGATTGCCGCTCCCTGAACGTTATTTGTCTTGGGTTGGTATTATGTCCAGAGATGCAATACATGACCTATTAGTAGATAATGAAGGTCTGGATGCATTGGCCCATTTCCGTGAATACTTTAAAATTGAGGAAAAGGGTGACCCTGTTATGTCGCTTATGGATGTGAATTTGCGATCTTATCTCCCAGACGATTTGTTGGTCAAAACCGATCGTATGACCATGGCTGCTTCACTAGAAGCCCGAGCACCGTTTTTGGATCATAAGTTAGTGGAATTTGCTTCGCAGATCCCACTAACATTAAAGCTACGTCGGAATGTAGGCAAATATCTGTTACGTCGAGTGTTCGCATCACATCTTCCAAGTGAGGTGCTGCAGCGCCCTAAGCACGGTTTTGGTGTGCCTGTCGGTAAGTGGTTCCGGGGTCAGTTGCGAGAATATTTGCAGCATGCCCTGCTATCACCCCTTGCATTGTCTCGTGGTTTTTTTGACCCGAGTGTTGTCCGCGGGTTGGTAAAACAACATTTGTCAGGCGAGTATGATCATGGACATATTTTGTGGACGCTGCTTACCTTCGAAATTTGGCATCAAATCTATGTCGACGGGGAGATGATGTAATGCAATATCTTGTGACGGGTGGAGCTGGGTTCATAGGATCTAGCATAGCAGCGGCTTTGGTGAAGCGGGGAGAAAGTGTACGCATCGCCGATGATTTTTCGACTGGACGACGCGATAATGTGGCTAAATTTCAGGCACAAATTGAGTTGATGCAGGGTGATTTGGCTGATTTGGATTTTGCGCGCCATGTCGTTAAGGGTGTGGATTATGTCATTCATCAGGCGGCGATACCTAGTGTGCCACGCTCTGTGGCTGACCCCTTAGCGAATAATCGTGCTGGAGTGGCAGCAACTCTTAATCTGCTTCTAGCAGCGCGTGATGCTGGGGTACAACGTATGACCTATGCGAGTTCATCCTCAATTTATGGGGAGGCCCGTGACGGGTTGGCAAAACGTGAGGATATGCTGCCGGCCCCGCTCTCTCCTTATGGGGTGAGTAAACTAGCTGCTGAACAATAATGCATGGCATTCCCCTCAGTATATGGTATCGAGGTAGTTGCTCTACGCTATTTCAATGTTTTTGGTCCGAGGCAGGATCCGAAATCCGAGTACGCTGCAGTCATTCCTAGGTTCATCAACGCTCTACTTCGGGGGAAAGCCCCGATAATTTATGGCGATGGTGAGCAGACCCGCGATTTTACCTTTGTGGGTAATATAGTAAATGCAAATCTGCATGCTCTCGAACATCCAAGCGCGCCTGGGAAGATATTCAACATTGCTATGGGAGCTATGAACAGTCTAAACTATCTTGTCGCAACGTTGCAGGAATTGATTGGAGTTGATATTGCACCGCGTTATGCGGAGCCGCGGCCGGGGGATATCCGCCATTCGTTTGCGGATGTTAGCAGGGCGGCCAACATCCTGCAATTTGCACCTCATATTAGCCTGGTGGACGGGTTGCGAACTACGGTGCAGTGGTATCGTGCCCGTAGTGTTCTGGTAGATACCGAATGACCTATGGATTCAATACGGGTTGTGCGGGTGATTGCACGCATGAATATAGGTGGTCCAGCAATTCATGTGGCAAAATTGACCTCCGGGATGCAGCGAAATGGATTTGAGACTATTCTGGTGTCTGGGAGTCCTGGTCCTGCCGAGGGTGATATGAGTGACTTGGCTCAGGCGCAGAACGTAAACTTCCGCCGGATCAAGCAGCTCGGTCCGACAATAGCGCCATGGGATGACGGCGTCGCATTCTGGCGTTTGTTGCGATTAATTCGCAGCATTAAACCTCAGATAGTACACACGCATACTGCTAAAGCTGGTGCAATTGGTAGGCTTGCGGCGCGGTTGGCCGGAGTACCTGTAGTGGTTCATACTTTTCACGGCCATGTCTTTAGAGGTTATTGGGGTCCGGTCATATCTTATATTGCGGTGGCGACCGAGCGCTTGCTTTCGCGGTTGGCAACAGCGATAGTGACCGTGAGTGAAAATGTGCGGAGGGAACTGATTTTCCATCGTATCGCGCCGCCACACCAGATACATGTGTTGCCACTTGGGTTGGATTTGGATGTCTTTGAAAATTGTGCGGCCAATCGAGGTGAGTTTCGTTCGGAGTTGAATGTCCGTGCGACAGTTCCACTAGTGGGAACCATAGGTCGACTGGTGCCAATAAAGAACCAACAGTTGTTCTTGCGGGCTGCCAGCCGCTTGGTGTCAGCTGGATTTGAGGGGCGTTTCGTTATTGTGGGTGGAGGTGAGCTGTCTGGCAAATTGCAGCAATTGGTTCTGGAACTCGGTATAGCAGATCGCACAATCTTCACAGGCTGGCGCCGTGATCTGGGGAAAATCTATGCGGACTTGGACGTTCTTGTGAATACGGCCAACAATGAGGGTACGCCGGTTGCTCTGATAGAGGCCATGGCTGCACGGGTTCCGGTAGTTGCCACTGAGGTTGGTGGAGTGCCTGACATGATAAAATCTCAGCGCAATGGTTTCTTAGTTCCGACTGGGGACCTAGATGCTTTGGTGAATGCTATAGGCTTGGCTTTGGCTGCTCCCGAAAGTATGCTTGATGCTGCTCAACATTATGCCCTTGAGAATCACAACTTGGACCGCATGCTGACCAGGACCTCAGATCTTTACAGGAGATTGCTGCGAGATAAAGGATATGCTCTCTGAAACAGTCGCGCGATATTTGATTATCTCGGTAGTGGCTGCCTTGATTGCTTTCGTGGTGACTCCGGCCACTTTAATGGCGGCTCGCAGGTTTCGGATGACTGACCAACCCGGACCACGTAAGTTTCATCTTGCTCCCGTTCCGGTACTTGGTGGAATTGCGATTTGGGCGGCGATTGTTGGTAGCCTTTTGCTTTTTGGAGATGGACAGGAGTTGCGCGAACTGGCAGCCATTTGTGCCGGAGGGACTTTGATTGCGCTACTTGGATTGCTTGATGACCGTGTTAGTCTTGGGCCGCGAGGCAAACTATTCGGACAGGTGGCCGCTATGCTTCTTATCTCTTTAGCCGGCATTCGGGTCAGCCTGTTCTCCGATACATGGATTAATCTGATAGTGACAATACTCTGGGGCGTTTTTGTGATAAATGCCATCAATCTCCAAGACAATATGGATGGTTTGGCCGCGGGGATTTCTGCTGTGGCGGCTAGTGTATTTTTTGTTCTAGCGGTTTTGAACGGGCAGGTTATGGTGGCTAGCTTAGCTGCGGCGCTCTTGGGTGCCTGTCTAGGATTCCTTTTCTACAATTTTCAGCCGGCGGTTTCGTTTATGGGCGACACGGGTTCGATGCTGCTAGGCATAGCTCTTGCGGTTCTAGGCATTAAGCTTACATTTCCGACCGTTCCGCACTCGCAGGCTTGGTTGGTGCCGTTATTTGTGCTCGGCGTTCCCGTTTTTGACACTCTACTAGTGGTTATTTCGCGTCTACGACGCGGTAAACCGTGGTGGCAGGGAGGCGTTGACCATACCTCACACAGGATGGTGCAACTTGGTCTGAGTCATCGGCGTACCACCATAGCTCTATATCTGGTTACCGCAATTCTTGGTTTAGTCGCGGCTGTAATAGTTTTCATGGCCTCCACGATGATGATTTGGTTACTTGTGGGTGGCACTCTAGTGATTGGTATGGGACTGATATATGGCATGGAGTTGTTGTGGGATGGAATGCGGGAAAGTCGTCTGAAAGCCGATATCAACATCACCGCAATCGGCGGTGGGGCAGCATTTATCCCTGCTCTTGAGGCGATGGCAACTGTAGGTAATAGCGTCTCAGTTGTGCTGACCGATGTGGGAGTTCAATCTGAAAACCCCAACGGATGGAGGAGTGTTGATCGGAATATGATCTTGGAATTCGCCGTACGCATAGCCGAGTATCCAGGATCAGTGCGTCGCATAATCCAGAACACCGAATTACTCAATGTCGACAATCTTCGTGAGTATGTGGCTTTGATGAATGCGTCTTTTCGCCTTCGTGGTCGATTGTTAGCGAATATGGACACGTCTGCAAGCCCGGAAGTGCTACGGTCTCTACGAGAAACAGACTTGATTGTAATTGGCGGGGAACTCAGCGAAAATGTGATACCCACTTTAGGTCTCCCAGAAGTTGTGCGCGCCCTGGGGCGTGCAAAATGTCCTCGCGTGCTTGTGCATGCTGATCCCGGAGGTGCCTTGGAGATGATGGAATCGATGGGGGTGGTAGATGTAATCACGCACGCTATAGCACCACAGCATTTGCAGGGTCCGTGGCATGTTGTTGAGGATTTTCGCGATAGTGAACAGTTGGCGGATATGCTACATAGTATTTGGTTGAAACGTACTCGAAAGCAGAGCTTATTACAGCCTCTTCGGGCTGGACTATATGGTTGATAGTAAAGCTTTACAGCAACGGTCTGAATCCGATCGTGTTGCAGGATATGCCGTATTTGGCGCGTTGTTTCTAGTTTATTTGCTTACCGCATCACTCACTTTTATTGGAACCGACGAGTGGTTTCTTTTTGATACCGCCGAGAGTTTTGCGCGACGTGGTAGTGTGATGCGTAACATTACTGCGGATTTAGACTGGCCAGGCCACACATATGTTGAGCCGGTGCTACCGTTGCTGAGTGTTCCGCTGATTCTCCTCGCTGATAATGTCCGGGGAATTGGTGTGTCTCACACTACACTTCTGTTGAATGCGGTTGTTACCGCTGCTACGGGTATGGTGCTGTTTCTTTATGGGCGTCGTCTGGATTATGGTCGTGGCGTTGCCATCGCCCTGGCGCTACTTTTTGGTATGACAACTATTGCGTGGCCGTATAGCAAGAATTATTTTCGAGAACCGGCGTCCGGTTTAGCGCTTCTGCTAGCGGCCTACGGGTTGTTGCGGTGGCGACAGGGTCTGCGCAAGTCTGATGGGTGGCCACATTATTGGCTGCTGCTGTCAATATTTTGCGTTGCGGTCAGCATACTGGCCAAGGAATCCAGCGCAATTGGAGTGCCGTTTCTCATGCTTATCTTATTGGTAGGACGCGGTAACATGCCTAGGTCGCGGCGTGAGATTTGGCAACTGGGGTTAATGATTGTTGTACTGGTTGGGCTGGCTGTAGCGGGTCTGTATGCATACACTAATGTTCTGGGTGCTGCTATCTTTCGCTTTCACCCGATCGACCGCGTTTTGGCTGCTTACAGCAATCTCCGGATCGCTGGCGAAGGGATACTGGGTTTTTTGATTAGTCCTGGGAAAGGTGTGTTTTGGCATTCTCCGGTAATCGTTTTTGCGCTTGCAGCGCCATGGTTGGCAAACAGAGAACGTAGGTTAGACACTAGTTGGCCATTACTATTATTTGGAGCCTTTGTAACGGTTTATGCCTTTGTGCGTGGTGCAGTCTGGTTTGGCGGCACGAATTGGGGCCCTCGTTATCTGGTTCCGGTCGTACCCTTATTAATGCTGGGCGTGGCCCCAGCGCTGCAGCGCTGCGTTCTGGGAAATAGAAAGAACGCGTGGAGGATTGTGGTTGTACTATTTGCTTTGTTGGGTTTGGCGGTGCAGTGTGGTGCCGTGTGGGTTAATCCTCTAGACTATTACGCAGTTTTAGATGAAACCGGGATTAGGGGCGCACCATGGACTGTTGCTCTTTGGTCTCCTCTTTATGCTCCTATAGTAGGACACTGGAGTCTTATGTTATCTGGCGCTACGGCAGATTTCGCCTGGGTAAAAGCGGGAGTGAATGGTCCGGATTGGGTGGTCGCTATAGCCATACTGGTGAGTCTTGTTGGATTGGGATGTCTACTTCTGCAACTAACTCGGATGAATATCGGTCGTTTGACTGCCGCTGTCTCATCGTTTTGTCTATTCATAGTGCTTGTCGGACTAACTTGGTTGGGGTTAACGCGTCTCTATGTTGACCAGAGGTATCAAGGTGAGAATGCGGCTTTGCATACCATGCGCACGGAATTGGAGACTACCGTGCTTCCAGAGCCGGTCATTTTTCTCAATAATCGTACCTATTTTGATCATATGCTGAATTACTATAAGGGCGAAGCAATATGGTATACGCTGGAGCTTAACTCTAACGAGATGATTCCGAGTAACTCTAGGGCGCCCGACCCGAGCATTGATCCCTTCAATTTACTTAATCCTGATGCATGGAGTCCGGTCGATTACTTTGGGCGCCAGCATAAGACTGTGGTGTTAGTGATGGAGTCTGGGATATATCATCCCAATATTGTAAGGCCGCTGGATTGGTGGATGAACACAGAGTTTCACCGTATTATTGCCAGGGATTATGCTGACGATGTCCATGCGATAAGTTTTTCGACTGTGTCCGCTCCATCGCGTGAGGAGGAACCAGAGTTTCGCTTAGAGAGTTTTTTTGGAGATGCAATTGCGTTGCGTGGATATGATCCGCAGCCGCCACCCGGGCTGGTGAGACCCGGTAGCATTCTTAATCTTTCGATGCAGTGGTATGCTCTACAAGATATAGATAACATCTACATTATTGGAACTTTTCTGATGGATCCTAAGGGCAGTATTGCCCTGCAGAATGACAGCAGCCCGCTAGGTGGTTTCTGGCCGACGAGTAGTTGGCGCACGGGTGATTTGGTGCGCCACAATGTTGCATTTGTGCTGCCGGATGATTTGCCGCCGGGACATTATGAGCTTTGGACGGTGATGTATTCCCCGGGGGATGGCAACCGTTTGCCGGTCAGTGACGCTAGGGCCACAACTATTCGGGACCACGTAGTGCTTTATAGTGTTGAGGTTGCTCGCTGAGATGATATGCCTAAGTGGCAGCGAGTATGTATTCCACTGCTTCAGATATGTTCGCCAGAAAAGGTGTGTGCCCAAAACCGGCATAGGACGACTGCCGGTGCGCTTCTTGACCGCGTCCAGTGGCCACCAAAATAGGGCGGACCCCCGCAGCGCTAGCTGCTTGCAAGTCAGTGAGCCAGTCTCCTATCAGCCACGATTGAGCAAGATTCAATCTAAGTTCTCTCGCAGCTTGAAGCAGCATTCCAGGCATGGGTTTGCGGCACTCGCAATCTTCCGCTGGGGAATGTGGACAAAGGTAGAGTCCGTCAATCTGTCCCCCTGCCGATCGAATTCTTTTTATCAAACTATGGTTAATTTGGTCCACTGTTGCAGCGGTCACCAGTCCTCGTCCGATTGCGGATTGGTTGGTGATAATCACGGTCGCATATTTGGATTGCTCCAGCCGTGCGATTGCATAAAGAGCGGTCGGGAAAATATCCAGTTCCTCAATGCTTTGCACGTAATCGCTTCGGTTTTCGTTGATTACCCCATCTCTATCAAGAAACACTGCGGATCGAGTGCTGCGTGCTAGAATGGAATCAGTACTCATATCGCAAGGATTCTAACACGCTTATATGAAACATATACTCGTCACGGGTGGCGCTGGCTTTATTGGGTCTCATACAGTTGATTTGCTGTTGCGTACTGGGTATCAGGTGAGAGTACTTGATAATCTCTCGCCGCCTGTCCATCGCGAGGGGCAGCTGCCTGATTATTGTTCGGATCAGGCAGAGTTCATGTCAGGAGATGTGCGTGAGAAAGAAGATTTGGTACGGGCTCTTAATGGCATTGATGCCGTCTTTCACTTGGCTGCGTATCAGGACTATTTACCAGACTTCTCCAAGTTCTTTCATGTTAATTCGTTTGCTACGGCGCTACTGTATGAAGTGATTGTTGAGCATAGTTTCCCCATTGAAAAAATCGTGGTTGCTTCTTCACAATCCGTATACGGCGAAGGAAAATACCGATGTATATTGGATGGCGTACAGTACCCAGATTTGCGTCCGACAGAACAGCTGATCCGTCAAGATTGGGAACCACGATGCCCACAGTGTGGGGAACAACTAGAGGTGGTCGACAGTGACGTGGTGCGGGTAAATCCCCACAATTCCTATTCGATGAGCAAATATACGCAGGAGATGATTGCCCTAGTTCTTGGGCGCCGTTATGAGATACCGTCTGTCGCCCTGAGGTATTCAATTGTTCAGGGATCGCGCCAATCCTTTCGCAATGCTTACTCCGGAGTTTTACGTATTTTCGCCATGCAGCTACTCGGGGATGAACCTCCCACATTGTATGAGGATGGTAAACAGATACGTGACTATGTTTATGTAGGTGACGTAGCACGCGCAAATCTGATGGCTCTGGAAGATGCTCGTCTAGACTTTTGTAGTATTAATGTAGGTGGTGGCCAGAGGGTGACGGTTAACCAATTCTTACGCGTGATGTCTAATGTGCTCGGACGGACGGATGTGACACCGATGTGCACGGGCGAGTATCGTTTTGGCGACACTCGCCATATTAGTTCCGATATTGGGCCGCTGAAAGGACTGGGATGGCAACCGGTGGGGACGGTAGAGAGGAGTGTGGTCGAGTATCTGGAATGGGCCCAGAAGCAGGATGATTTTAGTAATTATGCTACGAATGCTCGCAAGAAAATGCGCCAGCTTGGCACAGTACGTGGAGGAAAGTAACAAGTGATTCGGTGGGAGGAGTTTAGCGATGAGTTATGTTGACGAATACTTAAGTGGTCTTGAGACTGCAATTAGAAATTTGTCTCGTCATGATGTGCAGACTGTGGTCGATGTATTGCTGTCAGCTTGGCGTGATGATCGTCAAGTTTTTGTCATTGGCAATGGTGGCAGCGCGGCTACAGCTTCGCACATGATGAACGATCTGTGTAAATTGACCATTGTGCCTGGCAAGCGACGGTTTCGAGCGATTGCGTTGACTGATAATGTTCCACTGCTGACTGCTTGGGGGAACGACTCTTCATTTGATACGGTGTTTGAGGAAACTTTACGGTCTCTAATGCGTTCTGGCGATGTTCTCATTATTATTTCCACCAGCGGAGACTCCCCCAATTTGATAAGTGCAATGAACTGTGCCCAGACCGAGTTTCTTGGCACAGTGATTGGTATTACTGGTAGTGATGGTGGTCGGATTGCTTCTGGGGCTGACGTTGTTGTTCGCGTACCTAGTGATCATATTGGACATCAGGAAGATGGTCACTTGATCGTTAATCATGCTGTATCGAATGCTTTGGCCGAAAGATTGCGCGCATTGGAATGAAGGTGACTAGTAGCATGCCGGTTGATCTTTCAGTCATCGTACCTGCGTATAATGAAGCTGCGCGGATTGATTACGGTGTGCATGCAATAATGGCTTATCTGCGTGGTTGCAAATGGTCATGGGAATTAATTGTGGTTGATGATGGTAGTACGGATGATACCGCAGACAAGGTTTGCAATGTCGTTGCAGATGAAACTAGAGCTCGTCTGATTCAATATCGGCCAAATCGTGGCAAGGGCTTTGCGGTTCGTACCGGAGTCTTGGCTTCCAAAGGTAACTGGGTGGTCTTTCTTGACGCGGACTTGTCCACGCCAGTGGATGAAATTGACCGTGCGCTGTCCCGACTACAAAGTGGAGTAGACTTGATAATTGGCTCGCGTGGCCTTCCGGATTCACATATAGAGCGGAAAGCACCCTTCTTTAGGCGGATGTCTTCAGCAGCATTCGATCACATTCGCAACACCATTGTCGGCTTGAACGAATTTTCGGATACGCAATGTGGCTTTAAGGTTGCTTTAGCTGAAGCAGTGCGTCCCCTATATGAGCGTGCAGTGATTGAGCGCTTTATGTTCGATGTTGAAATTCTTTTCTTAGCTAATCAAGAAGGCTTGCGTATTGAGGAGCTTCCTGTGCGTTGGGCGGACTGTCCGGGTAGTACGGTACGCTTTCTCCCCGGAGTGTATAGGATGTTCCGAGATTTGCTTCGGATTCGGCGTTTACATGGACACTTGTCTATGCATCCGAGCGTTCATTCCAACACGCCGTCTTCCTGATATCGAAGCATGCTCAACTAAACAACTATTAATTTCGTATTGTTTTCGCATAGGTAAATTGATAATTAATTGGTTGGTTACGGTAAGATTTGGTGTGCTTGTCACCGAATCTTTTAGGTTAGTTATGGCGTTGCGGTTACCGTGGGGGTACTGGTCACGGGCACTGTGGGGGTACTGGTCACGGTCACTGTGGGGGTACTGGTCGCGGTCACAGTTGGGGTACAGGTCGCGGTCACAGTTAGGGTACTGGTGGGGGTAACAGATGGTGGGAAAGATGTGGTCAGAGGTGTTGTAAAATTGGAGCGTAAAGTGGGGGGAGCTGAGGGACG
>JAKUPR010000021.1 GCA_022450585.1 Anaerolineales bacterium
AGAGCCGCTGATAGTGCTCATGTTATTGTTGTCAATCATGCTCTGTTGCTCTCCGATGTGGCCTCCGAAAACCGTGTTCTTCCCGATTATCATTACCTAGTTCTCGATGAGGCCCATCACTTGGAGGCAGCCACCACCGAGGGCTTGAGCTTCGTCGCACGGCAGCGTGACTTCGAAGGGAGCCTTCGAGAACTTGGCGGCCCTGGCAACGGTCTTCTTGGGGCGGCTATAAAACTCTGCGCTACTGCTATGACTAAGAGTATTTTCCAGGTTTTGGAAACAAGGGTTGCACATGCGAATCAAGCCCTCACGGCGTCATTGCTTCATTCTGAAAGTTTTTTCCATGCCCTAGAAAACTTTGCCATCGAGGCTGATGACAATAGCAACCCGGTCTATGATAAGCGTGTGCTCATTGTGCGGAGTGCGCGGGCTAGTGCTGCATGGGAGCAGGTTGAAAAAGCATGGGAGAATTTGCACCATAGCCTAACTCCGGTTATTGAAAATCTTGTGGCGATTTCTCGGCAACTTTTAGAAGCTGAGTTAATCGAAGTGGACGAGCGCGAGAAGCTGGCGGCGAGTCTGAGTGCCGCTGCTCATCGAGGAATGGATTTTGACGCTCGTGTGAATGGATTAGTGACCAAGGACGAGGCTAATCAAATATGCTGGGTAGAGCTTTCCAGGGATGTTAAGAAGCTGGCGCTCCGGAGTGCGCCACTTGACGTGGGACCATTGGTTGAAGAGCATCTCTGGTTCGACAAGGATGTGGTAGTGATGACCTCAGCAACGCTCAGAACTGCTGGTGATGCTGATGCTGATGACTTTAATTATATTAAGGAGCGTCTGCGCGCACAAGATGCCGATGATCTTGCGGTGGGATCACCGTTTGACTATGAGAATAGCACCCTGTTGTACATGCCAGATGATATTCCAGAGCCATATGATAAGGAGGGCTATCAGCGGAGTCTCGAGACGGGGATTACAAATATGTGCACCGCGACTGGAGGGCGGACTCTGGTTCTGTTTACATCGCACGCGCAGTTGCGTGATACTGCACATGCAATCCAAGGGCCTCTTGAGCGCGAGGGTATTCAGGTGTACGCTCAGACAGGCAGTGCTTCACGGCATCAACTACTGCAGGCTTTCAGTGAGGCAGACAAGGCTGTATTGCTTGGAGCACGGAGTTTTTGGGAGGGCGTGGATGTTCCTGGGCCTTCACTCTCTGTATTGGCAATCGCGCGACTACCGTTCGATGTGCCCTCAGACCCAATTGTGAAGGCGCGAAGCGAGAGTTTTGACAATCCATTTTTGGATTACTCAGTTCCTGAGGCTGTATTGCGTTTTCGACAAGGTTTCGGTCGTCTGATTCGTAGTCGGACAGACCGAGGAGTGGTTGTGATTTTCGATCGCCGTGTTCTTAGCAAGAAGTATGGTAGGTTGTTTATAGATTCATTACCGGGATGCCAGAAAAAGAAAGATAAGCTTTCCCTCTTACCGGAGGTAGCTGCGAAGTGGATTGATGGCGACAAAGTTCGACTCGCTGAAGTTGGCGAAGAAGATGGCACTGAGTGAAACTGGAAAACCTCTGGGTGACATAGTGTCTGTCAGGACAGTCTGGTGGCTCCGCCTGTTAACCCCACCCGTTTTGGCACTGGCTCTCTACTCTCCGGTATTAAGGATGCCCTTCTTTTGGGATGATGTAGCAAATTTTTCCTTTCTGGAAGGCCGCTCTATGGCGTCCTTATGGTTTTCGGCAGCTGGCTTCCCATATTACCGTCCGCTGGGATTTTCTCTATTCCGGGTTTGGCAGTGGCTCTTCGGGGCAACGAACACTATGGCTTTTCATAGCCTGAATCTATTGGTGCTGACGTGCAACGGATGGATGCTTGGCCTTCTGGCGCTGCGATTGTGGCCCGATTCCACTGATGGTCGAAAAGCACTTGAGAGGGACAGTGAAGAAACGCTGGCGGCGGGTCTCTTCGCTTGGCTAGCAAGTACTCTGCTTTGCTCATTTCCTTTTGCCGCAATCGTTGTACCGTTGGTTGCTTCGCTCTTTCACTTACTGGTCACATCTCTAGTTCTGTTGGCAGGTTTGGCAACCGTCTGCTATTGGAGGGGAGGACACGGACTCTGGGCCCTTGTTATGGTTGTGTGTGCTGGATTGGCTCCCTTCGCCCATGAATCAGGTGTTGCAGCTGGACTTGCCTTGTCAGCTCTGTGGTTTGGTCTTGCTGTCAAAAGCGATGGAACAAAAAAATTGTCGATAAAAAATAGGTCGGGTCATTTAGTGCTAGTGGCCGTCGTCATGCTGAATGCAATATTCCCTCTTTGGTGGCGTATAGTGGATAAGATGCGGACCGAAAGTGGTTTGCCCAACGTGCGGCCGTTAGCTGAGTTATGGCATAATGCTGTATTTTTCTTGGATGCATTGACCTTTCCGGTGCAGCCGTTGTCTAGGCTGATGGCACAAGTATTGCCGTGGAAAGAGGTTTATTGGGTAACCATAGTAGGAATGTTAGCTCTTGGATGGGCTGCGATACTTTTGTGGCGCTCAGGAAATATACGTTTGTTGTTAGTGGGGATAAGCTTATTCGCTATATTATCGTTGCCAGCGATATTTACATTGCCGCAATTATATGTTGTGGTCAGCCCGCGCTTGACAGTGTTGCCTGCGGTTGGCGCGGCGTTACTTTGGGGCGGTGTGATCAGTGTTTTGGCATTGCGTAGTCGGCGCATTATGCTTATGTCCGTGCTCTTATCTGGCGCATTGCTTGTGGTACCGGTTCGTTACATACTGTCTAGGGTGAGTTTGCATACACGAGCTCTCGAGCCTGTTTGGGGCCTAGTCAGAGCGGCGCAGTCTTTTCCAAATGATAGTCACCTGGTGGTAAATGCGACTACTTGGCTGGCTCTCTCCGGACATACCTATCCGCTTGTGCACGATGGGGTGGTTGTTATTCCCGAATATCACAACCCGGGTGATCTGGCATCTATCCACACTGACGGTACAACTAGTATTGACGGGGTTAATTTCCCGTTGGTGGCAGAGGAGCCGGAGCGACATTATTATGATGTGTGGGGAGAGGTGCTGCACTGGGAGGCAATGGCGGAGCGCCTGCGTCAGTATGATCGTGTGTGGCTGACCACTTATGGTGACGGCCCACTTGGTTTTGTGGAAGTCGGAAATGTTTTGCCGCATCGTCAGGACACCGTTGGGGATGAGATGTTGGCTATCTTTGACGATGGTCGTATAGGGCTGCGCTCTGGTACGGCTCGTATGAGATTCGAAGATGAGGTGACGATTGAACTGCAGTGGGAGATGTACGAGGCGAGCAGCGAGGATGTTTTCGTGCATGCATTCGATTGTGGTGGAAAGTTGCTTGGAATGTCTGATGGGCCACCGCTCGGGCGTATGTTTCCTTTCTGGCTGTGGGTGGATGGGGAACGTGTGCGGGATGTTCGTAGAATTAGTATAGCTGATTGGCCGACTGACGGATGCATGCGTGTTGAGGTTGGTTTGTTCGATGTAAACAGTGGTGTACGTCTCGCTGTACGTGGCGCAGATGGCAAGACAAGGGACAATCATGCGTTGGTGCTAAATGTTGTGCCGAATTAGCCTAGAGTGATTGACGTTAATGCAGAATGACAGTTATAATCGCACACCGTACTCATTCATAGAATAGGCATGAGATGTAATGATAGACGTCAATCAATTACGTAAAGGCGTTACTTTTGAGTTGGATGATGATATCTGGCGAATGTTGGAATATGAGCATCACAAGCCATTACGTGTAAGAGCGACTATACGTACCAAGGCACGAAATCTGCGCACTGGTGCTACGGTAGAGCACACTTTCACCTCGGGTGACAATGTGCAGGATATCAGGCTGGATACTCGGCAAGCTCAGTACCTTTACAGCGACGGTGATCTTTATCATTTCATGGATGTGGAAACATTCGAGCAGTTGGTACTGAATGCTAGTGCATTAAATGATGCGCTGCCATTTCTCACAGAGGGTATGCAGTTGGATGTTACCGAATACAATGGCGAGGCATTGGAGGTGGAATTACCAGTGACAGTGGATATGCAAGTGACGGAGGCAGAATCGGCTGTAAAGGGTGATACGGCCACTGGAGCAACTAAGAGCGTGCTTCTTTCGACAGGAATGCAGGTGCAGGTGCCGCTATTTGTGAAAGTGGGAGATATTATTCGTGTAGACACACGTACTCACAAATATATCGCTCGCGCGTGAAATGTAAATCTATTTTGAAAGCACTTCATGAAAACAGCGTTTGGGTCTGAGTGCAGCTACTATTATGAGGATTTACATCGTGGTCGCGAGATGCGTGAATGTAGGCTATTGCGGACAACACGTAAAAACTGGTCTTACCGCTTGTGTGAGCAATGCCCGGTGCCACGTTGGCAACAGTCCAACTCATGTGCCCATATGGCGTTTTCAGGTAATGCCAGCCGCGGGTTCTTAGGATTTGGAAGACGTATGGTGATCAGTGTGTGGTGTGACCAAGCTGCCGCAAAGGTTGATGAGCCAGAGATTGGCTGTGGGCAGTGTCATCTCGACAATCCATTCTTTCAGGTTTTAAAACATTCGGACTGAGTCTTTTTCTTGATTTTGTCTGAGAGGTGAAATATTTTGCCGAAAATATTTCAGGAAACGTCACGCAAGATTGCTATCTGTCATCCGAAGTTTATATCCAACTTCTCGCCACTGGGATTTTATTTGTTAATTTTGACAAGTATTGGACTGTAGGTTGAACATACTTGTGAAGTAAGCGGATATAGGATAAATTCTTACTGTGAGTTTCTCAAGTGCGTCGATGATTTGTTTGGGTTTCTATCAGCCACCTATTGGGTAAGCAATCTCAGCGCTCAGTAATTTAATGACCCATATAATGGGTGCAGCCCAGAATAAACCTGCTTCTAGCCAGGCCAACATTGGGTGAAATCCACGTCGTAGTATAGCTGAGAGAGGCCAGGAAATTACGAATACAGCAGCGCCCCACAATACAGAGATAGAGAGGATGGGTATCCATCCGGCGCTGTCAGGGCGTCCTGCTGAGATAAGGTGGAGGATGGTAATTGTTACCACAGCCATCAGTGAGCATTTGCCAGCGTATCTCCTTGAAACGTTGTGAGGATTCATAATGTCTGAACTATACACCTGATGTGGTGTTCCGACGACAGATAGACTTTACCAAATTGATTGCTTGTGTTTTCCACGACCTGAAACTAAGTGATGTCATTAAATCTACACGCGATTTTAGGTATTTTATTTGCCTCGCAATTCATTATGGAATCTGTTGTCTTACTCTAATAAACAAATGACATCTATTTTTTAAACAATGTTACCCATATGATTGCATCCAGGAACAGGCAGTGAAAAGTGATGTAGGCCAAGCCTGCTAGGGCAGCATATTTACTGGCTTGGGAAATTCCGTGTGCAACGGAAAGAGCGGCCACTCCCGTCATGACGCTCAGGGAAAGGGCAGTTATCCATAGAGATGTGACACATAGTATCCACCACGCACTTTCTCCACTGCGTATATAAGCAATCAATGATGGCATCCATAGAGTAGATGAGGATAAGAAGACAACGGTTAAGATTACTATGGGATTGAACCCCATAATTAGTGAATCTTGCCCAAATGCCATGGTCTCTCCCACAAAGAGGTTTACGTAGCAGAAAGCCAGATAACCAGCAGCTGCTAGAAACATTGAGATGGTGAAAGTGCCCCTCAGGGATCCTTGGATACCTCCCCATAAAGCATCACGGTGCTCTGGATAATTAGCAAGACACCATGCATAGCTTCCGAGAACTGCCACGCCTCCGAAAACATTTACTAGCGCAAGAATAATTTTTGTAGACACTTATTCCTTCCGTTGGACGTATATGATGTTGTTGATATTATACGTGATATTCACTACAAAATTTGTTGGCATGTGCATCCTGACTATATTGTTTGCTAGGCAAGTGTGTGGAATTAGTGCCACGAGAGTTTGTACGGGCGGCAAAACCTAAGGTTGCCTAGATGTGCTTCGCTTTACTATATAAGCTCCTGAAGGGTCGTGGGAAGAGCAGTGAAATTTTCCCATCCGTCTATGGTTATCACTCCGGCATCTTCGACAAAACATGGTGTCAACCCAGGTACCTCGGCATTGGGTTCAATAGTAATAACCATGCCAGGTTCGATTACCGTGTGGTCATGTGGGGTAAGGAAAGGCATTTCGTGTTGGTTGAGGCCGATGCCGTGGCCAAGGCATGTGATTGATGGACACAATTGTTTGCTCTCTAAGTATTCGGATCCTAGACGGAAGACTTCTGATGCCCGCACCCCTGGTTTTAGTGCTTCTTGGACAACATGATAAGTTTCGAGTACCGCTCTATACACATGTTTTAGATCCTCACTGGCAGTGCCATTGACGATTGTCCTTGCAGTGTCAGACTTGTAGCCTTCGTAAGCTAAGCCAAAATCGTAAAAAGCAGATTGGCCGGGCAAGATTGGCTGATCGGCCGGCACATTGTACGCTGCTTCCTGGCCTTCAAAAAAGACGTGATTGAATACGAATGCTGCGCCCTCTCGATATACAGTTTCTAGTGTACGCTGAAAGATATGATATGGCGTGACCCCAACCTGAAAGTTCTCGAAGATTTCGCGGTACACTTGTTCATTAATCTTGTATGCTCGTCGTAGCCGCCTGATCTCCTCGGGGGTTTTCACGGATCGTAGCTCGAACAGCAAGTCGAACACATCCACAAACTTAGCGTGTTGCAAGCGTTTCTGGAGTGCGTTGAAATATGTGAGAGGTAGCCGGTTTTCCTCGATACCAATTGTGCTGTCTGACAAGCCTCTCTCTTCAATGGCCTCCACTACACAGTCTATCTGTGAAATCGCTTTCTTAGGTTCTAGGAACAATGATCTGGCATTGGGAGGTGGTTGATACCCATTTCTACTGTATCCTTTGATATCTTGAATCCAGGTCATATCTCTGAGTGCTTCGGTACGGTGATGGTATTCAACCATGAATTGACTCTGGCTAGAGTTCTGGGGCAGACCAACAAATATAAGGTAATCCCAACCGTCATATTCCTTTTCTAATGCGTGCAAGATAGCATGGTCCCAACCCCATACATGGGTGTACAAACCGGACAGGTAACCGGTGTTGACTTTGGAGGATGCCAAGATGAGGTCTATGCCCGCCTGTTCCATTCGTGATCTGGCTTTTTCTATGTCAAAGACTGGTGCCGCATTTTTCATGATATTTGCCTCCTATACTATCTCGAATAATGGGTCCGTCATTCGTTGATCAATTGGTCATTTGCAGGTGTACTGGAAGGATATGCTTTTTCTATATTCCTACATGGTAACTTGGCTATTGACTGTATGTGGCTTGTACTAGGTTTCCTAAACAGATCCTTGTCTAAAGTTGAAGGCAATGCTGTCATCAATGTATACGTGTCACTCGTACCACAATGTAGTTGCAGGTTGCCGAATCACTACATTTTGCAGAGTTCTCACAGCCAGTTCGAATCCTTCCTCAGAATCAATGAGAGGGTCCTCGTGTTCTATAGATATGACGTCATCATAACCTACCATACGAAGGGTGCTGACGAAGTCACGCCAGAATTTCTCTCCATGTCCATATCCGACCGTGCGAAACATCCAACTACGGTTCATATGATCTTGAAATGTTTTTGCATCGAGGACACCGTTAGCCCGCACATTTCGGTCTTCTAAACGACTGTCTTTGGCGTGTACGTGATAGATGATGTCTCCGAGTATCTGTATAACCTCCAAAACATCCATGGATTGCCAGAAAAGGTGGGATGGGTCTAGATTACACCCTACGACTTTTCCAACCGCATCGCGCAATCGGATTAACCCCTCTGGTTTAAAAACCATGTCTCCCGGATGCATTTCGAAGCACAACCGGACACCGTGATCTTCTGCGATCTTACCGTGTTCCTTCCAGTAAGGGATAAGTCTCTCTTCCCATTGCCATTCAAACATATCTATGTACTGGGACGGGTATGGGTAAAGTATCCAATTTGGCACTCTGTCTCCAGGGGCTGCTTCTGGTAGTCCAGCGAGAAGTGTCATTCTAGTAACGCCGATCTTGGCGGCCAACTTACAAGTGTCGCGAAAGTCTTGGTCGTAGACATCAGCAATATCTGGGTCAGGATGCAGTGGTTCGCCATGTATGGCCAATGCACTTATGTCAAGTTCAAACTCGGCCAGTATGTCCTGGAATTTGGCCAATGCTTTTTTGTCTGAGAGCAAATGTTTGGGATCACAGTGGTTCTTGGGGAAGTAGCCACCTGTTCCAATTTCGACAGATTGCAATCCAATTTGATGGATTTGCTGAGCGGCTTCTCGGAAAGACTGAGTATGAAAAACCGTGGTTAATGACCCGATGTGCATTCGCTACTCTCCGACCTTCAGTGGAGGGGCGAGCGAGGTTGATTGAACCTCATGCGCTTAGGCAGCGCATCTTCTTGTTACCCTATTCCAATATCGCGTAGATATTCTCTAGTCCGTTTGGCAATTGGCAAGGGTTTGTCGAAGGGAACTGGATACATATCCTGTTCTACTATTCCAAAACCATTGAAGTTGACTTCCTGTAGAACATCGCGTAAGGCAAGGTAGTCCATCATTCCTTTCGATGGCTCGCAGAATATTCCCATTTTCACCGCATGTGCGAATGGGATACCTTCGCTCTGAACTCGACGCTGGATGTCTTCGTCAACACTTTTGAAGTGCAAATATGCGATTCTCTCATGATGGCGTCGTATGAAGCTTACTGGGTCGATACCGCGATAGGCAAAATGACCAGTATCTAGTCCAAGAGACACGCGCGCTGGGTCGGTCTGCTCTAGTAGTGTCTCGAGTTGATCCTCGTAGGCCACATGTGTGTCTGGACTGGAATGGAAAGCCAAAGTCAGATCAAACTCTTCGCGCACAATATCGGCGACCTTGTGAGTTGTGTCGATTAACCTATTCCAGTCGTCCTCATCCAAGAATTCTGGGGCTATGCGCTCGCCTGTAAACCAGTCCGTGGTGACGTCATCAATGAGCACCATGAATTTTCCTCCTACCGACGCAAGGAGTTCTCCCCCGCCCAGAACCTGCCTTTCCACTTCTGGCCATAAGGATGGATCCTCTAGGTTGGCCAGAGTGAACGTCCCCGACACTTTCAAGCCGCGCTGAGACAGTTCTGCACGCAGTGTTTCTGGATTGGTGGGTAGGTAGCCGTACGGTCCTAGCTCGATCCACTCATAACCGGCTTCTACAACTTCATCCAAGAAACGATCCCAAGGGATTTGTCTCGGGTCATCCGCAAACCATACTCCCCATGAATCGGGGCCAGTACCGACTTTAACGTTCATTGATCTTATTCCTTAAGTCTCGTTGATTAGTACGTTGATTAGTACGTTGATTAATACATTGTACAATGACTCGGATAATTCAGGTAGTCACTGGAAGATGAACAGCAATTGGATAGGTGCACAAAACTTTACCAGTTGTGATTGGTTGCTAAAGGCACGAAGCGTGGAAGGGTCTGCTGATGGATCTGTACATAAATACGTTACCGACGTGTGGTCGGAGTGTGTTGCATTGCATTGTATAATTTATTTCTACCAAATAGTAACTAATAATAAAGGATGAAGAGGTACTCATGGACATAATAAACAAAATGAGTGGTCCCGGAAGATATCTAATTGGCGAGGAAGAGAAGCAGGAAATCCTGGATGTGTTAGATACCGGACATCTTTTTAGGTTTGGAGGTGAAAGCGATCCTCAATACAAACATAAAGTGGTCTCCTTTGAAGATGAATTAAAGGCGCATTTGGGATCGGAACATTGTCTTGCCCTTACTGGTGGCAGTGTCGGTCTACTTACTTCACTTGCGGCATTGGGGATAGGACCAGGAGATGATGTCATCGTTCCCGGTTATACTTTTGTTGCCTCTATTTCTGCCATCATCTGGGCCAGAGCAGTGCCAATCCTGGCTGAGATCGATGAGTCTCTGACGATTGATCCGGATGATATCGAAAAGAAAATTACGGACAGGACTAAGGCAATTATGCCTGTACACATGTTGGGCAACCCATGTGACATGGACAGAATTATGTCAATAGCACGTAAACATAATTTGCATGTAGTTGAAGATTGTGCTCAAGCGCTTGGCGCCTCCTACAGAGGCAGAAAAGTCGGCACTATAGGAGACATGGGAGCATACTCATTGAATCACATGAAAGTGATCAGTGCTGGCGATGGTGGGGCAATAACAACTAATGATTATGACTTATATCACCGAGCTTTTGGTGTGCATGACCAGGGTCATTTGCCCTCCAGGTATGGAGAGGAGATTGGTAAACGAGGCATCATTGGTCTTAATCTTCGGATGAATGAGTTGACCGGTGCTGTGGCTTTGGCGCAGGTTAGAAAACTTGACTACATTCTTTCTACGCTCAGGAGAAACAAGAAATTGCTAAAGGATATGATTAGTGATATTCCCGGAATTGGTTTCAGAAGAATTAATGACGAGGAAGAATGTGCGACGCTTCTCACTATCATGTTTGATGACAAGAAAATCGCTGATAAATTTGCGTCCAAGATTGGGAGTGGCAATATGTATGATTCGGGATGGCATGTATACAATCATATGGAACAGATTTTGAACAAGAAGATGCCGACCAATGTAGGCTGTCCGTTTGAATGTAAGGAACACGGCAAGGATGTCGAATATGCTCCTCATATGCTTCCGCAAACTGATGACATCTTGAGTAGATCTGTAAGCATCAGTATTGGGGTGGTTGACAAAGGTCTTGGATCAGCTTTTGGTATTAATCTCTTGTCAGACGAAGCAGAAATAGAGGCAGTCGCAGCAACAATTAGGAAGGCAATGCAGGAATTATAGTTTCACCTACATATTGATGTAGATGGAATTATATATTGGACGTTAATTGGTATTGCTGACTGACAACTGTACAGTTGTCAGTCAGCAATACTTGATATCATTATTGCGCTCAAGCATCGTTGACAGCTTCAGGTATCTCGTTCAAGTGCAGCTCGGCTAATTTGGCATCAGTCGGGACGCCCTGCTCGTTCCAGCCAGCTTCTTGGTAGTATAGTTTAAGGGCAGAGTCCACCTCTTCACGATCAAGAGCTTTGCCAACTAGGGCGCCATTCTGCAATGGTTCATACATGCGAGACGGTAGATTATCGTCGTCTGCATCAAAACCCTCACGCAAATTAAACATGCGCGCCATAGTGTTGGATCGTTCGGCTACTTTCATGAGGTCAACTAAGCTAATATCCCATCCAGTTGCGGCATTCACGTATTCTCGAAGTTTTTCAAGAGTTAACTCACCGATAGGTTGACCTACGAAGTCACACATTCCTACGCAGTTGTACAGGCTCCATACCATCTGTGTAGTGAAAAATGCCCTGACTTTTTTCGGTCCTAGGTCGAGTCTATCCACCGCCTCATTTAGACCAAGCTGACTGAATTCATTATGGGGATTATCGAATCCCTCATAAAATGGATCGTGAGGAGCTTCCATGTGATCCGCGCCAGTAGGTGATACCGCATAGGCGATGGCAAGTCCGCGCTTTCCGCGGGGTTCGTGCATCGGTAATTCTTGTCCCTTAACGTGCATTGCGAAGTGTTCGGATCCGTGGCCGAGTTGTGCAGCTGCTCGTTTAACTCCATCAGCAAGCAGGTCGCCAATACCCTCGCGCCGGGCGATTTTGTGGATCATCTGGAGTACGGCATCAGAGTTTCCCCACGTAAGGTCAATGCCGTCGACGTCTTCAGGTGTTAGAATGCCTTGCTCGTAGCACTCCATAGAAAAGGCAATTGTCGCGCCGGTGGATATGCTATCGAGCACATAGCGATTGATCCAATCAGATGCCTCGGCAACGGCTGGGAGGTCGTGACACCCACATAGCGATCCGTTTGCGGCAATAGTTTCGTATTCCATGCCACCATATTTAGCCGTCACTCCACGTTCTGGTACTTCCACTTCTCGCTTGCATGCTACTCCGCAGGCATAGCATGTACCGCGATTGACTAGGATGGTTTTGTTCATAGTCTGACCGGAAATCTCGTCTGCGTGCTCAAAGCTACCATCCCTAAAATTGTAAGACGGCAGGATGCCATCGCTGTCCAATATGTTCACTGAACGTGGTGTGCCAAGTTCATGCATTGTATCCTGGTCTTGGTCATAGACTTCACGGAACCATTTCAAAACGCTTCGACTCTGGTCTCGGTCTGCTGTAGTCAGTTTTTTTCTGCCGCGCACGACTATTGCTTTCAGATTTTTACTACCCATAACAGCGCCAAGTCCTGACCTACCGTGAAAATGACGGAGTTGGTTGGTCATTGCTGCAAAACGCACCCCGTTCTCGCCGGCTATACCGGTTTGCAAGACACGTATGCGCTTGTCACCAAGCTCTTCCACGAGACCATCCTGTACCTCACCAGAGAGTTGTCCCCAATAGGAACGTGCGTCCCGGAACTCACAGTCATCATCGCGAACAAATAGATATACTGGTTTCTCTGCGCGGCCGTGGACGATGATGCCATCGAATCCTGTCGCCTTCAATTCTGGACCCCAATACCCACCCGCTTCTGACTCTCCAAACCCATCTGTTAGGGGCGATTTTGCCGCCGCAGTGTAGCGGTTTGCTCCGGACAGTGGAAGGCCATTGATTACACTGGTCATGAAGACAAGCACGTTTTGGGCGCTAAGTGCGTCTACTCCGGCAGGGAGTTCTCTCATCAGAAAATAGGAGGCGAGGGCGCTTCCACCCAAATATGAGCGGTAGATACTTTCCTCCAACTCTTCTGCCCACCAACTCTCTTTTGCCAGATCTACGTGCAATACTTGACCGTTGTATCCATTTCGCATGGTTGTTGTCTCCCTATTCCTGAATCACCAAAGTCAGATGACACCAGCGTGTCGTTCATACGATTGTACCATTACTCGTACTCTAAAAATAAGCGAAGCAACCTTTACTCTTCTGATTATCTATTTAGATGTTTCCTCTCTAAAAGCGGTCACGTTGGTTTGTGCAGCCCTAGTCATCATTGCATAATCTGGGAGGGAAGCAAGCCAAGTGTATCCTTCAGAAATACATTTGCGCAGGTGGTTCTGGTCAGAAAACCCAGTACCGACAGCTACACCTGACTCACGACCTACTCTTCGAACTCGCTCTACGATCGCATCGGTTTCTGCAAAAGGCATGTCAATAGGATTTAGACCATGAGACAAACAGAGGTCCCACATCCCCAGAAAAAGTACGTCTAGACCCGGTACAGCAGCTATTTCTTCTATGTTGTCTATGGCTTCTTTTGTTTCTACAATCAGACTTACCAACATGTTGTCGTTGGCATTATCCATATAAGTCTTGTTGTCCATGGTATATTTTGTGGGTCTCAATCCCCCCCAACTACGTGTACCCTGAGGCGGATAGCGTGTTGCCCGTACTATGTTTTCTACCTCTTCAGCAGTACGTACCATCGGAACAAGTACTCCCATGCCACCTAGATCTAAAGCCCGTTGGATATGTAGTGGTTCGGACGATGGAACTCGAATTACAGGAATCGCATCCCCGCTACTCATGGCCATGAGTATTTGTTTGACATCAGCCCAATCAACACCGTTGTGTTCTGTCTCAACGACTATCCAATCGTATCCTGCATGCCCAAGTAATTCTGCAACAGTGGTGCTTTCCATTCCCATGAAAACCCCCAGTGTTGGTTCACCTCTCGACAATTTTTGCTTGACTAAATTTTCTTTCATTATCCTCGATCCTTATTTATCTAGTATATGCTCAATCATTAGTGATTTCTTCCAATCTTTAGCAAGTCATTAAGGTAGCCACGAATCTTCCGCGGGTATTACTGACCATTTTCCTAGGGCTTCTCGTAACTCAGGCAGGTCATTCCAACTTGTGCAAATTACGCAAAACATATTGATGACTTCATCACTGTCGTTCTCCACGACATGATGGTACCCCTTAGGAACGAAAATTACATCTCCAGCTCTAAATCGGTTCGGTTCGCCATTGAGGTAAACAATCCCGCTTCCAGCAATTACGTAGGCAAGTTCATCTACTTCCGGGTGGATTTCACCCTCGCCAGCAGGCACGTGGGGCCCCATTGAGAATAAAGTGGCAGCGCACTCAGAAGCGCCACAGGTGTCATTTGTAATTAATGCGCTATTCTGCATACTCGCAGCATCATCCTGCACGAGTGGAACATCAGCGATACTATGCACGAATTTCTTTTTGGACATTGGAATATTGACCCTTCCCTAATTATTATGTTGATAACATATTTTACATTTGGCGGAAATGTTGCGCAAGCAAGCTTGGATCCGTCAAATATTCGTTTTAATCTCCGCCAATTAGTGAATGCGCTATAAGCAAACTTCTGGTTAGATGAATTGCTCTGCCTTGCCTGCAGCTGGTAATATTTTTATATTACACACGGTGCCCTATTTTTTCAATAGGCCGAATCTCAGAAGATCTAATGATAGATGTGGGTTGTACATTAGATATGCTGAATGCTGACTAGCTACGTAGACATCCTCCAAATTAGGTGCTGAGCGAGAAAGTGCTGTTGTATGCAGATAGCGTCATCGTCTTCTACAAATGACTGATAGCGATTTCCGTGGAATTGTGCTCGGCACCACAACATTATCTGCTAGTGTACAATTTACGATTATTTGATGATAATGGGCATGCTAGCATACCCATTAAATGCTGGTAATCAATTGTTACTCGTAACAAAGTCTTAGCAGGCTAGCGCAAGTATATTTCTTCAACTAACCTGCTTCGTGTAAAAGGTGCCAACAGTCGATTTGTATAGCTCTGAGAATCGCAATATATTGGTATGGGCATGGTACCGAATTATGTTGAATAGTTGATTTTTGCCGCTCAAATGTCTATGATCACAGACACTTATTTTGGAGGGATTAGTTATGTATCAAATAGTACTTCTCGACAAACCGACGAGTCAAGTCACTGAGGCACTAAGTGGACGTGCTGAAGCACATATAGTAGATCCAGATCGAAACAACCTTGCTCAATTACTAGAAATCGCCGAGGGTATTTTTGTGCGCTTAACGCCGGTCACTGATGACGTTCTTGCTAAGGCACCGAAATTGAGAGTTATTGGGCGTCATGGGGCAGGATTTGACACTGTCGACATCGCAGCTGCTACGCGTCGGAAGATTCCAGTTGTGTTTACACCAAATGCCAACTCTGATGCTGTTGCAGAACATACAGTGATGCTCATGATGTCGGCGGCGCGCCGATTGATCGACTTGGACGAGACTATACATAGAGGAGAGTATCGTCGTGAGCCTTATCTAGCAGGAACAGAGCTTCATGGTAAAACAGTGGGAATCATTGGTTTTGGCAATATCGGTCGTAAAGTGGGTCAGTTGTGCAGCCAAGGATTTGGAATGCGAGTCATTGTTTACGACCCGTTCGTGCCTATTGGGCAATTGCCTGATCACATCACACATGTTGAGAAAATGGAGGAATTGCTGTGTAAGGTCGATTTTCTGACATTACATATGCCTTTGTCAGATGAGACTTACCATTTGATTGACTCCGAGCGTCTTTCCCAGATTAAGGAGAATGCTATTTTGGTCAATGCGGCCCGTGGCGGATTGGTGGATGAACATGCTTTAGCCCAGGCTTTGGACCGTGGTCATTTGGCCGGGGCAGGCCTAGATGTTTATGAAGAAGAACCTCTACAAGCTGACAATCCCCTTTTAAAGGTGGATAGACACAAGATTGTAATGACCCCTCATTGTGCTGGCCTAACTGATCGTGCTATGCAGCGTATGGCAGACATGGTGTGCAGCGGAATTTTCGCTGTGTTAGATGGCGAGCATCCATCTAATGTGGTAAATCCTCAGGTGTGGAGTGGTTGATACTAGAATGGTGGCCAGGATTGATTTCAGATATAAATGTGATGCTTCAGGATATGGATATGAAACATGCTAGTCGATAGTCATCTTCATGTATGGCGTAGTTCTCAGGATTACCCTGAACCTGCTGCTACTGCGGTAAGTTCGTATTCAGACGTGCCACTCGAACTGTGGCGGCAGTACATGGATGAGTACAGTATAGATCGGGCAATCCTCGTGCAGCCTGTGTATCCTGGAGAAGACAATAGCTTTGTAGCCGATTGTGCTGCGTCGGATTCTGATCGTCTAGCGGCGGTATGTGTAGTGGATCCTTCAAATCCTAATGCACCTGACAAACTGGAGTACTGGGCATCTGAACGAGGTTGTAAGGGTGTGCGTCTTAGGCCTAGGATAATGGGTGAAGATACTACCTTTGGAGATCCAACTACTTACAGATTGTGGGAACGTGCAAGCGTCCTAAATCTCGTCGTGAGCTTGCTAGCCAGCCCAGAACATCTATCTATGACGGCATTGTTGGCGGAGCGGTTTCCTGATGTCAATATTGTGATAGATCACATGGCGCATCCTGATGTTGAATCTGGCGTGTCCGCACCGGATTTTCGGGCACTTCTAGACTTGGCTAGATACCCACGTGTGTTTGTCAAAATCAGTGGTTATTATTACTTCTCTAAGGTGGGATATCCATATGCGGACTGTTGGGATTTTGTGCGTGCGCTGTATGATCAATTTGGATCCAGGCGGTTGATGTGGGGTAGTGACTTCCCGCATGTTCTATTGCAGTTAGGTTACCGTAGGTGTTTGATGTTGCAACAACGTTTATATCCATTCCTCAGTGAAGCTGACCTTGATCGGATTATGGGTGTCAATGCAGCGGATTTGTACTGGTAAACCACGTGGTGATATCCGAGTAATCCAGATAACCATGTATTATTGTATGTCGGAGGGTATTTCGCTATTATCAAATTATATTGCGTTCCAATCGGCTGATTTATTGGGTGTTTTTCCGAAGAACGATTTGTAACTTGTGGTGTGATTAGGACTGGCTTTGGCTCATGCTAGTAATATAGGCAGGTCATTTACCAAATAACCGTGTTTTTAGAAATTCATAGGGAGGCAGCTTGATGGGAAAAATTACCGACGTTACTCTTGACAAACTACGACAATTTGACACACCCACCATCTGTAACATAATAGAATTGTTTGACGTGCGTCCGCGAAATAGTGGCTATATGGACAGCCGTATAAAGGCATGTTTTCCTGACTTACCTCCCATGGTGGGTTTTGCTGCGACAGCGACGTTCAGGACTGATGCCCCTCCGATTAGTGGTGAAGCTTACGAATCTCTTCCCGCACAAGTTGAACGCTTTTCAGAGCTGTCTGGTCCGGCTGTTGTTGTCTTTCAGGATTTGGACGTACCAACAGCTGCGGCCACCTTTGGAGAAGTAATGTGCACTGCATACCAAGTGTTTGGAGCAGTTGGACTGATCACGAGTGGGGCGGGCCGAGATTTGGATCAAGTCAGAGATATTGATTTCCCGGCATTTACTGACGGCACCATTTGTGCTCATGGATATTGTCATATTCCACAGATTCATACACAGGTTCAAGTTGGCGGCATCGCCATTTCCCCAGATGACTTATTGCATGGTGACTGTAATGGAGTGACTATTATTCCCAAGGAAATTGCAGTCGATATCGCCGATGTTGGAGATGAATTTGTCAGCGCTGAGGAAGTAACCTTGGGGGCTTTGCGTGACAATCCAACAGTCGAGAAGTTTGCCGCCGCAAGATCTGAGGCTAATGAAATGGTTGCGCGACTACGTGAGCGGGTCAGATGACAATGTGGGCTTGTCGCAAAATTTCCCAGAACGAATGCAGGGTAAATACTGGCAGACTTGGAGAAAAAACAGAGTAGGTGATGATTGATGCGATGCTGAGAAATCAATCAGGGTCACACCGTCTCGGTAGTCGCCGGATTAGTGCAGATTGCGTCGACTGCCTTACAGTCGTTTAGAAGCACTAAGCCGTTGGTGTAGATAACGGAAGGACTGGTAGACCATTACCTGGCCTCTTCTGATAGAAGAGAATGATTGACATCTAGCTCTTGTGCTTCTTTCCGTATTGCACCCCAGGTCCCTTCATCTATCTTAACGCCGCTGGTTTCCCGTTTGGATTTTGCGCGAAATTCTGGCTCACCTGGGAACATGATTTCTGCGTTAGGAATTTCTGAATCTGGCTCTAGAGTCTTGATCCTTTCTTCAAATGTATCAATGGAATCATTGAAGACATCTTCATTTTGGAACAATGAAGGTTTGAGTGCCATCATGAATACACCATTCTCCAGTTGGTTGTATCCAGGGAAAATAGGTGTCATTGCGCCACTCAATATGCCGGCTAGTATTTCGACCATGATGCTTAATCCATAACCCTTGTGTCCCCCTAGTGGATACAAAGCTCCACCGTCATAAAGATCCTGAGGATCATTAGTTGGATGTCCATGTTTATCCATGACCCATCCATCTGGAATATTTTTGCCAGAGAAATTTGCGTGCCGAACTTTACCCTCAGCTACGGCGGAAGTTGCCATATCCAACACTATTGCAGGCTTAGAAGTTCTAGGGATTGCAATGGCAATCGGGTTGGTTCCCAATCCACGTTGTTTCGATCCATAAGGGGCAACTAGGCCACCAGGTCTGGAACCATTGGTCATAATGAGGCAAATAAATCCCGCGTTAGCAACCTGATTGGCCCACTCACCTAATCTGCCAATATGTGCTACTCGAAAAATCGTTGTTATTGCAACTCCGTTGTGCTCCCCGCCAGATATACAGGTTTCGACTGCTAATTGTGCGGCGACTTGTCCGAAGCACCACTGCCCGTCAATTTTTGTTACACATCCTTGTTGTTTTGTTACTAGCGGTTCTACATTCGTTCTAATTTCCTCTGCCGCAATCGCAGCGAGGTATTGTGGTACTCGCATTATGCCGTGAGAATCAAGACCACATAGGTTGCTATCTACTAAGGAATTACTGACGGTTTCAGCATGTTTTTTTGAGGCACCGGATGCAACGAATAGTGTCACGCAAAGGTCATGAAGTTCTGAGGCTAATACAATAGGCATGTTTTATCTACCCTTCTATTTTTTAGATAGTGATTAGATACTTATATTTCCATCCTACGTACCCGGTAAGAGGACGGTAAGAGGAAGACCCTTAAGTATCTAGACTCCGGAATTGTCGACAATCTTTGTTGTGTCAGATTTGCTTCCTGGAATGGACTGGATTAGTGTTTGTGTGTAAGGATGACTTGGCTTCAGGAATACTTTCTCCGTAGGTCCCTGCTCTACAATATCCCCTTTCTGCATCACATAAACACGAGACGTCAGATACCTAATAAGGTTGAGGTCATGAGATATAAAGATAATCGCCAGTTTTCTTTCTTCCTGCAGACGCCTGAGAAGATTTAGGAGTTGTGCTTGGGCAGATTGATCTATTGAAGACGTCGGTTCATCAGCTATGAGAATTTTGGGTTTAGGTGCTAGAGCCCGTGCCACGCTAACCCGTTGTCGTTGTCCACCGGAAAGATTACCCGGCAGTTGAGAGGCCTGGTCAGGTGGTATACCCACATCTCCAAGTAATTCAATGGCTTCATTCATCGCTGTGTTCTTCGAACAGCGAGTCCATACTTGGATTGCCTCAGCCACCGCGGTTTTGGCTGTAAGCATTGGATTTAGTGACGAGTAGGGGTCCTGAAAAACCATTTGCACCTTCCATCGGTCATTTTGAGAGATGCCTGCCGAATTTTGTACCGAATCTAAGGATTTATTCTCTAGTAATACATCTCCTTGATTAGGTGTTTGGAGACCAACCAGAACCCTGGCAAGGGTGGTCTTGCCGCTGCCGCTCTCACCTACTATCCCAATAGCCTCGTTCTCCCCTACTTTTACGCTAGCGCCTGAAACCGCATCAAAAGCATCGGATCCACGCCCGAACTTAACTGTAATATCACGGCACTCGAGCAGTGTATTGTTCAATCCGTAACCTCCATTCGATCGGAGTGTATACAGGCTGAGGCACGTTGTTCAATAGCCAATAGATCTGGCTGAAGTCCATCTTGACAGTCGAGATCGGCAATGGGGCATCGGGGCCAAAAACGACATCCATTTGGCCAATGACCTACGGAGACAGCATCTCCTGGAATAGATTCCAGTAAGTCGCCTGGTCGAGCTTTGTCCGTACGGGACGTGTTAAGTGCACGCGTGTACGGGTGATTAGGAGAGGAAATTAGATTCTCTGTTGGCCCAACTTCTACAGTTGCACCAGCATACATGACAGCCATCAGGCTGCACATTTCCTCAATTACAGCTAGATCATGAGACACAAGTAGCAGGGCCATACCAAGCTCTTCACGGAGTTCGTTTATTAGGGCGAGAATTTCACTTTGGACTGTGACGTCCAATGCAGTGGTAGGCTCGTCAGCAATCAATAGCTTGGGTCCTTGAGCAATGGCGGCAGCAATAATTACCCGCTGGCGCATTCCTCCCGAGAGTTGATGTGGTCGGGACCTCATGACTGCTGTAGGCCTAGGTATACGTACGCGCTCGAGAAGCCCCAATACTTCTCGACGAACTTCGGATTCGCTGCCCCCGGTCGAATGCTTGACGACTTCAGACAATTGCGATTTTATGGTGAGGATTGGATTTAGACCTGCCATGGAACTTTGTGGTATGTACCCGATCTGATGTCCTCTAAGTTTTCTCCACTCACTTTCTCCAAGGTTGGTAATAGGTTGTCCGGAAAATGTAATATTTCCGCCATTGATCACAGCGCCATGCCGAGCCAGGGTACCAATAAGTGTACGACATAGCATTGTCTTTCCAGACCCTGACTCACCAACCAATCCTAGAGAACCTTGTGGTTCCAAGATGAAGTCGGCAGTATCTATGACGGGCAAATTGATACCACTGCCAACTCTAAAGCTGACTCTCAGTTTATTGACACTGAGTAGCGGCGGTGATGATCCTGGATCGTGATTGATCATCTATCGCACCGCTTCTTTTCGATGTCTAGCCAACCCCTGTGCGAAAAGTGCAACGCCAATGGCTGTAAGAGAAAGAATAGCGCCTGGCCAAAGCACCAACCTAGGAGTGGTCTGCAGATAGATGCGTCCCTCTGCCAACATTCCTCCCCACTCAGGGGTTGGGGGTCTTACTCCCATACCTAGAAATGACAATCCACCTATTACTACTATAATGAAAACGAAATCACTGAGTCCATAAGCGATTGCCTCACTATACACATTGGGCATAATGTGCTTAGCTAGTATCCTGATCCTTGAGTATCCTAGTACTTTTGCAGCCTGAACAAATTCGCTTTCGTGTAGTTTTAGAGTCTTTGCGCGAGCCAATCGTGCGTATTGAGCCCACCGAGAAATCCAAATTGCATAAAGGAGACCATCCCATCCTCCTCCAAGCATCGTAATAATTGCTAGTACTAATACAATTTCAGGAAACGCAGTAAGAGCATTAATGAGGGCATCCCATAGTGCACCCGCTATCTTTCTCTCGGCAGCACCGGTCAGTACACCAATGAATGTACCTACGACAATCGGGACACTTGCCCCAAGAAGAGCAAGCACGATATCTAATCGCGCTGCTGCAAATGTCCGGACAAACAGATCTCGACCCATATGATCGGCACCGAATGGGAGGCTCATACTAGGAGGAGCGAGGGGGTCGGCGACAAATCCGGACGCATCATTAGGACTTGCAATGGGAACAATAATGCCAAGCAATATCACCAGGACAATAATCAAAATCCCGACGAGGGCCTCACGATTGAGTGTTTTCAAACTCATAGCAAAAGACATTATTTTAAGTTTGCGCGCGGATCTAGCCATGCATTTAGCAGGTCAGCGAGAAGCGTGGTGGCCACTACCAGTAATCCTGTGAGGGCCACGAAACCTTGAACAGCAGTATAGTCAAAGGCTCGGACAAATTCGATCAACGACATTCCTACTCCGGGCAAATTAAAGATGATTTCGATTAGAACTCCATAACTTACGACTGTGGCGGCAAAGTATCCTAAGGCTGCAATACACGGTGCTAGAGAAGGTCTGAGCAAGTAGTGCCACATGAATCTCAAAGGTTTCACACCTCGCACTATTGCAGCCTCGACGAATTCTTCTTCCATAGTGTCAATGACCGAAGCTTGTAAGATTCGGGCAAGCACCGGTGCCAAAAGAATGGAATTCGTGAGGGCGGGCGCAAACAAGGTTCGCAGGTTTTTCGGGAATTCTGGGTCATAGCCTGCGATCGGAACCAGGTCCAATTTCACTGCCAATAGCAGTAAGATTACTAGGCTCGTAAAGTAAATAGGTGTTGAGATTGCAATGGAAGTGGTAACACGGAAGAAATACCCAAACCATGTCCTATGGTACACAGCGGCGAGCAGCCCTAGCGGCAAAGCTAATACAAAGACCATTGCTACAGTGGAACCAGCAAGCCAAAGGGACACTGGTAGTCGACTGGCAATAATCTTGACCACCGATTGTCGCCTTAGAATCGATACGCCAAGGTCACCTTGAAATGCATTTGACATGTAGTCGACATACTGTTCCATTGGTGGTCTGTCTAATCCCAGTAGTTTTCTATATTCTTCTACTTGCCCCATACTGGCATTTTCGCCTAGAAGTACCATTGCTGGGTCACCTGGAATTAGACGTAGGAGAAAAAACACGATTGTCAGCAAAAAGAAGCTAACAAGTACTGCTTGCAGCACACGGGACACCAGAGAGTGTTGAAAAAAAGATCCTACCTGTTTGATGATTCCTTGCATTACTTTTAGTGACCCATCATCCTGACAAGATTGCGCACTGTGTGCTATTTTTCAAAAAAAACGTAGTAAGATAACTCTGAACCCTATCGTCTTAACACTTGATTTGAGGGATTATGTACAACTGAAATGTTTTTCTTTGTTTCATTTGAGAACAGCAAGATCTCATGAGTAGACACGACTATTTCTTGTACTCTGATTTAATGCGACTGATTAGCCCATTTGCATCCAAACCATAATGCTGGTATAGGTAGAATGGAGCTGCAATTTCCGAGTATTCATCTGCCGGAAAACCAATCCTGATCAATTCGACGTTTGCAATGTTCTGGTCTACCATGGTGTCGGCTACAGTCGTTGCGACGCCTCCCCGAGTACTGTGTTCTTCAGCAACAAAGACTTTGTCGACTGACTCTAGTTGCGACACCAGATTGTCAACATCCAGTGGATCTATGGTGTGCAAATCAACAACACTTAATTCCAAACCCCCATTTGATAATATTTCGGCAGCTTTCATCGCCTCAATCACCATAATTCCATTGGCAATTATTAGGCCATCTTTGCCCTGCCGCAATACAGACAATTTTCCATACTCCCAAGGCATGTCCGGTGTGTACACATCTGGATCTCTACCCCGTCCTAATCGAAAATATATAGGGCCTTCCACGTCAACAGTCTGTATTAGTGCTTGCTCGAAACTGTGTGCGTCGCAGGGGCATACAACACCGAGATTAGCGATTCCACGCATAATGCCGATGTCCTCAGTCGCATGGTGAGAAGAACCGTAATATCCGAATGATATACCCGTGTGATGACCTAACAGTCTTACTGGGAGATTGGTATAAGCAGCGCAAGTCCGTATCTGTTCGCAACACAACAATCCCAAAAAGGAGGCAAATGTGGCTACATATGTGATATGGCCTGTAGCTGCCATGCCGGCCGCCATACTGACCATGTTTTGCTCGGCAATACCAACATTGAAGAAACGGTCTGGGTGACGCTCTTCAAATTCTATGGTCCCGTTTGAATATTTTAAATCCGCAGTGAATACTGCAATCCTGTCATCTGAGTCAGCAATGTCGGATAACACTCTTCCTGCAACATGGGACGTGGCTTGAGCTGGGAGGTGACCTATGTGATACGATTCTTTGTCAAGTAGTTCCATATTACTCTCCTTCTGCCTCTTGAAGTTGTGCAACAGCATTCTCCGCATCTTTGCCTGCCAGAAGCCCTACATGCCACAGGCGAGTGCCTTCCATAAAGTCCAAACCTTTTCCTTTAACGGTTTTGGCAAGTATTAATTGTGGGGTCTGGCTGTCCTGCGGCAGGTTTTTGAACGTATCTACTAACTGATGGATGGAATGTCCGTCTATGACATGTACATTCCATCCGAATGCACTCCATTTGTCAGCTAAGGGCTCAATAGACATAATTTCCTCAGTGGCACCGTCCAGGGACAGCTCGTTTCTGTCTATTATTCCGACAAGATTGTCCACCTTAAACTGTGAAGCAGCTTGTGCGGCTTCCCATATCTGACCCTCATTTTGCTCACCATCGCCCATAATAACAAAAACGCGTGCAGGAGAATTGCGCAGTCGCAGTCCAAGTGCCATCCCTACTCCATTGGACAGATTGTGTCCAAGAGAGCCAGAACTAAAGTCTATACCGGGTATCTTCCGCATGTCCGGATGATCACCTAAGGCTGAACCTAGAAGAGCATATGAATCAAGCCAATCTTTTGGGAAGTAACCCAAGTCCGCTAGTATTGGATACAGCCCTACTGCCATGTGTCCTTTAGACATTAGGAAGCGATCGCGATCTGGCCAATCTGGATCATCTGATAATTTCATTTCGTGGTAATAGAGCACGGAAATGATTTCAGCCGCAGAAAATACCGATGTGTAATGTCCGCATTTTGCTATTTCAATGAGCCTGATAGTTTCAGTGCGCACGAAATTAGCTCGTTCCCGTAATCTTTCGTAATCTACCGCCATAACTTTTGTGTGCCTCCTCGGCCCTAGTGATGGGTTAGTCTTTTCTTTAGTTCTTCGAGAGTCAGGTCTTCACGATTGAGAAACTCAAAATAATCAATTTCATCTTGTTTTACTACTTGAGCTTGATCCGGTACGCGGTCGGCAATTTCTAGTGGAACGCTGATTAATCCGTTTTCATCTCCATGCAGTAAATCGCCCGTCGAAATTTCCATACCGCACACAGAAACAGTTATATCAACATCAAAAATTACTCCATAGCCATGAGATGCAACGCATCCGGGCGAAAAAACCTGGAATCCGGGCGCGCGCTCTGCAATTCCTTGTAAATCTCGCACGCCCATATCTGTAACTGCCCCAACTACACCTAGTCGGTCAAGCGCAGCGCAAAACATGTCACCAATGCAACAGCCGCGTAGGCGGTCATCACCTAGATTTTGAATCACCAGGATAGCGGGTTTCCGGCAAGCATCAAGAAGGTCAAGAGTTTTGTCCAATCCCAGAGGTCTTGTCTCCCCTGCGGAGGTTGTGACTTGAGTACAAGTGACTGCATATCCCACCATCGGGGCATCAGTTGGGATTTGTGCCTTCAACTCCAATGAAGCGTAGCCGACTACAGGGTCCCGCACTTCAAAGTGCTCGATAGCATTCGCGACTGTAGCGGTATCAAATCCAGATAATTTCTCAACCAGATCTGTATCCGATTGTTTCGGGGGAGTGTTCATGTTAGATCCTCAATACGTTGACGTATGAATGGTATGGTAAATGGCAGTAGTAAGCAAGCACGACAAGCAATGCTTATGGTTAGGGGACTTGGATTCCAACTAGTTTTCCTGCTT
>JAKUPR010000022.1:0-14208 GCA_022450585.1 Anaerolineales bacterium
GTTGCCGCCACGATGTCCGAATTTCATCTTGTACGTTCTTGCGCCAAGAGCGAGGGCCAAAATTTGGTGCCCTAAGCATATGCCAAAAATTGGCTTTTTGCCCAGTATATGACGTACTGCTTCAATGACATTTGTCATGGCAGCTGGGTCACCTGGTCCGTTGGACAAAAAGACGCCATCAGGGTTAAGCTCCATTACATCGGCAGCCGAGGTGTCTGACGGAACTACGGTCACATGGCAACTCCGTGCGGACATCATGCGCAGGATATTCCGCTTAATTCCGAAATCGTAGGCGACGACCCGGTACATGGGGTTGTCGGGTGGAGGAAAGACATACCTCTCGGCGCAGCTGACTTCTCCAGCCAGATCGAGTCCATTCATGTCACGGGTGGTACGTGCAAATTTTAGTAGCTGGTCAGGGTTAGGGCTTTCATTGGATAGAGCTGCGCGCATTGTTCCCCGTTCGCGTATGTGGCGCACCAAAGCGCGGGTGTCAATGTCAGTAATGGCAACAATTCCTTGATCAGCTAAGTAATCGGGGAGAGTCTGGAGTGCACGCCAATTACTAGATATTGGGCTAAGGCTACGCACGACAAAACCGGCGGCCCACACGCGGTCACTCTCTGCGTCCTCGGGTGTAACGCCATAATTTCCAATATGGGGCATGGTCATAGTGATGATTTGACCATGATATGACGGATCGGTTAGTATTTCCTGATAACCGGTGAGACTGGTATTAAAGACTATTTCGCCACTGGAATGGCCTGAGGCTCCAAAGCCGACGCCAGGCCAGAGGGTTCCATCTTCGAGTGTGAGAAGGGCGGAGTGGAAGGACAATGCTACTTTGTTCCGTCAGATCTTGGCCAGTGCTTGTTCTAGATCGGAGATTATAACATTAGTGTCTTCGATGCCCGTGGAGATTCTAACAAGATTATCTTTGATGCCCATGGAGAGCCTCTCCTCAGGTTCCAGTTCGTAGTAGGACATAAGTGATGGCTGCTCTATGAGAGTCTCAACTCCTCCCAGGCTGGGTGCGATGTATGGGATGTTTACGGAGTCGACTAAACGGCTTGCCTCATTTAGTCCTCCAGTCGTCTCAAAGCTGACAACTCCACCGTATCCCGACATTTGTTCCTTTGCGATGGCATGTTCGGGGTGCGATTCCAACCCTGGATACCAAACACGTACTACTCGCGGATCGTTTTCGAGAAATTCAGCTACTCGTTGTCCGTTCTCGTTCTGGCGAGCTATGCGGAGACCCAATGTCTTTAGGCCGCGAATGAGTAGGAAGGCCTCTTGTGGAGATAGGACTGCGCCGATAACTCCCAGTAGTTGTCTAACGAGTCCAGTAAGCTGTTCGTTGCTGCACACAGCCCCGGCCATTAGGTCGTTGTGGCCACCAAGATATTTTGTAGCTGAATGTACCACTAGATCAATCCCGTATTCAAGTGGTCGCAGGTTTAGCGGGGTAGCGAAGGTTGCGTCAATTAGTGTATAGACTTTGTGGCGCCGTCCGATTTCTGCAAATCGCTCCAGGTCAAGACACCTGAGGTAAGGATTGGTGGGCGATTCGGATACTAGCAACTTTGTTTCTGGTTGGATGGCACTCTCTATGGCATCGTAATCGCCTGCGGGCACCACAGTGCAAGGCACACCGAATCTTTTTAGGAAAGTACGGCAAAATTGTCGAGTGCGTCTATAAGAATCATCTGTTATGACCACATGCGTACCAACGCTGAGGAGCGCCAACAGGGTAATGGTGGTAGCGGCCATTCCAGAGCCGCACAGCACGCAATCGCTTGCACCTTCTAGAGCAGCTATTCGTCTTTCAGCATGCGCAACGGTGGGGTTACCATAACGTCCGTATTCCACGCGACCATCCGCCTTTCCCAAGGCAGCTGCGTCCATGAAGTTACATAGGTCCTGAGAATCTTCAAAAGTGTATGTGCTGCTTTGAACTATCGATTCGGTGATTGCGTGATCAGACTTTTCGCGTTTCGCACCAGCGTGTACTGTGTCAATGCTATAGTTGTTTTTCATGTCCTATCATGTCTCGTTCAAAATTGGCATTATGACCGTTCGTGCTTGCAAAAAGAAAGCACCCTGTCTGAAAGACTAGGGTGCAGTGTGCATCCAATTGCAGTCTCATCTCCCAGACATTAGTCTGTCGGAATTGGCACCTTGCGCTCTGCGCCGGTTGCCGAGGTTTCCTAGGGCCGAACCCTCCACCTCTCTGGATAAGATAACCAGTTTTTCTGCCTGCGGGCAGAATAGCAGCGCATCGTGATTGTGTCAAGCGCATTCGACGAGGTGAAGTATGACATATAGTGGCGAAATGGCAGATGATCGTTATGAATATCAATAAGCGTTTCTGCATGTGGCCTTGACTCTTTGTCAAAGTTAGTTACAATCTTGCAGTTGGGTATAACATTGGCCGCTTTAGATTATAGTGCGACTAAGATGACGCCTTTTTTATGACTCAACTGGTCAGTAAATTGGCTGGTGAGATTCTACAGTCAAGATACAGTGGATAAGAAACATTTGATCTGTCGTGGTCATAGGCTAACTGACTAACTCATTTGGTAACACTGGCGTAATTGTGTTGGTATTGGTACAATTTTGACGATACGGTTAGTCAATGTGTGGACTGCCCTAGAGTGCGAAAAATTACTGGAGGAGAAATGGCGGAAAAGAGTTTGGACCTCACAAAAATGGAAATCTCCGAGCTAATCGAGCAGATTCAAGATGATCTTTATGATGGGCTTGCGGATGAGGTCGCCGAGATCACGAACGAATTATTGCGTAGGGAAATGACGCCGTAAGATATAGTGACCAAAGCCCTTATCGGGGGAATGGATGTTGTTGGCGTCGATTTCCGTGACGGCATTCTTTTTGTTCCTGAGGTACTGATGGCTGCTAGAGCGATGAAGGCTGGTATGGCAATCTTGCGTCCGCTGCTGGCGGAAAGTGGTGTGCGAGAGTTGGGCACTATGGTAATTGGAACCGTGAAGGGCGACATACACGATATAGGGAAAAACCTAGTTGCTATGATGATGGAAGGCGCAGGCTTCAAGGTCATAAATATTGGTGTAAATAATGATTCCGATTCCTTTTTAGACTCGGTTCGCGAACACGACGCTGATATTGTTGGTATGAGTGCACTATTGACGACCACAATGCCATACATGGGTGTGGTGATCAAAGCGTTGAAGGAGGCTGGGCTGCGTGAGAAAGTGATAGTCATGGTAGGTGGCGCACCTCTGAATGAGGCTTTTGCAGAGGACATTGAAGCAGACGCCTATTGTAAAGATGCTGCTATTGCAGTGCAGACCGCGAAAGAGTTGATCGCCATTAGGGACGGGAAATAGGATATTTGGTGCTTTTGAAGAAACAACTGGTCACCTGACCTGTTGGGATGAGACTACATTTTTCCTGCAGCATTAATGTAGCACAATCTGAGCGCTCTTCGGACACTATTTCAGCTAGTCATCCAAAAAAATTTCGCGCTTTTATCTTACAATCAAAGTCTTGTCCATGACAAATGCGTATGAACGCGTTAGAATATGCATATAGTTATTGCTGCCAAAATGCGACTAGGTAGGAGAAAATCACATTCCCCGGCGACAGCCTAATTCACAAAATTGCTACGTTTGTGGACTTGAGAATGATTATGGTCTACAGCTGATCTTCTTCGATAATGGAGTGGATGAGGTGTGGTCTGAGTACGCAATACCTGAGCGTTATGAGGGTTATCCAGGTGTAGCTCATGGAGGTGTTGTTGCGGCGATTCTGGACGAAATCTGTGGCCGGGCTGCGATGATTATGGACTCCAACCACTTCATGCTGACAGCGAAGATGGAGGTAAAATATCGGAGTCCGGTTCCTATAAATGTGAAAATGCGTGCTGTAGGTCGTGTGGTGAAGCAACGGGGAAGGATTGCGATGACACGTGGTGAGCTTTGGCATCCCGATGGTAAATTGGCAGCAGAGGCGGACTTGACACTGGCTGACTTACCTGAGAAGTTGTTCCGAGACAGGAGTCTGGATGATCTAGGTTGGCGTGTATACGAATGATAGAAATAGAGGCTAAATTCTCCATTAATGACGTAGGGTTGTTGGAAAAGTACCGGGACTGCGATTATATTGGTAGGTATCATCTGGGTACGTCAGAAGAGTTGTTCGTTGTTGATGATTACCTAGATACGCGGGAGGGCACCATTCTCAACGCCGGTTATCATCTTCGTGTACGAACGTGCGGCGGAAATCAGATTGTGACGATAAAATCATCCCAATCGCAGGAGAGTCGTTTTTCTGTACGCGAGGAGATAGAATTTCCGCTTCATAGCGAAGCTTCCGATGTGGACAGTTGGGTCAACCAAGAAGCCGTTGCTCTTATAAATCCTTTGTTGCAAGGAAGAGATTTGTGCGTGAATGTGCAGCTGCGACAACGGCGTTCTGAGCGTCAAGTATGTGATGGTACAGATGTGCTCGCGATGATGAGTCTTGATGGCGTTCAGGTATGGCACTCTGGCCTAATATTAGATGATTTTCATGTTCTGGAGTTTGAACTTCTGTCCGGCATTGATATGATTGTTCTCGAAGACATATCGTCTGTGCTTGCGAAAGATGGTCTAGAAGCGCAACCGGTCGCCAAATTGAGTCGAGCACTAATGGCTTTGCAAATGGCCAGGAAAGAAACTCGGAATGTGGCGTAACTATCATACTGTTTCGTCGGTTGATCATGCCCTCAACTTGTTAAGGGAGCACGGGGAGAACGCGAGGCTGATTGCTGGTGGTACAGATATTCTGATAGAGATGGAACGGAATCTGAGACCAGGTGTTGATACTCTAATCGACGTTAGTCGTGTGGATGGATTGGATCAAATATGGCGAGATGAGTCAGGTACAATTCGTTTGGGACCACTGGTTACTCACAATCAGTGCGTTTCGTCGAGTGTTGTCCGTGAAAAGTCTTGGCCACTAGCACAGGCATGCTGGGAAGTGGGTGCGCCGCAAATTAGGAATCGTTCCACGTTGGCTGGCAATTTGGTTACAGCTTCTCCAGCTAATGACACAATTACTCCGTTGATTGCCCTAAATGGTACAGTAACCTTGCGTTCTGCATCAAGTGAGCGCAGGGTACCGCTGGATGAATTTTACCTTGGGGTACGGAAAACTGTGATGCGGCCAGATGAAATGCTCACAGAGATTTCTTTTCCAGGCCTTTCTGATCAAGAAAGTGGTATGTTCTTGAAGCTGGGATTACGAAGGGCACAAGCTATTGCAGTGGTTAATGTGGCTGTCATCGTCCGCTTTTCCCAGACGAGGGTAGGTCTGACTTGTGACAAGGTGCGTGTTGCGATGGGTGCGGTGGCGCCTACTATTGTGCGGGCCCTAGAATCTGAGAGATTCTTGGAGGGAAGAATTCTGGATGCAGCTAATATAGATCGAGCATCTGAATTGGCTGTCGAGGCAGCTATGCCGATAGATGATCTTCGTGCGTCTGCTCAGTATCGGGTAAGAATGGTACATGTTCTTATCCGCAGAGCGTTAACCGCGATATGTGAAAATGATACTCATGGCGGATTTCCTGAGAGACCAGCTATGCTTGGATGTTCTGTTGATGGCCTGCGGGGACCTTCTACGGTTGAGTACTGGAATATGGATGACAAGGAAAGTGATGATTCAGATGATTCAATCGTGACCACTGTGAATGGAAGGGACTACGAGGTACGGGGAGCTAACCGGAAAAATTTGCTGCGTATGTTGAGGGAGGACCTTGGCCTAGTTGGCACTAAAGAGGGCTGCAGCGAAGGTGAGTGTGGAGCTTGCACGGTTTATTTGGATGGTGCTGCTGTGATGTCCTGTTTGGTACCGGCACCACGCGGTCATATGGCCAATATTACAACTATAGAAGGTCTGGCGGGCAAGGAACATTTGCATCCGCTGCAACAAGCATTTATTGATACTGGAGCAGTTCAGTGTGGCTATTGCACTCCAGGCCTACTGATGGCTGGAGCCAAATTTCTTGATGAGAGCCCTCAGCCTTCGAGACAGGAGGTAGAGCATGCCATTACCGGGAATTTGTGCCGCTGTACTGGATATTACAAAGTTTTTGAAGCGATGCAAAAGGCCGGGGCACTAATGTCTAAGGATGAAGTATTGTGAGCGTTGCAGTTGGGACGGTTGTAGAGGGAATGGATGCCCATAATAAAGTTACGGGTCAATCTCTGTTTCCTGGAGATTTGGCTCGTCCTGATATGCTCCATATGAAGATTCTTTTTGCTGGACAGCCGCATGCACGAATGGACAGTATGAATACTAGCGCCGCCAGGTCTCATCCCGGTGTCGTTTCAGTCTTTACCGCCGCTGATGTACCGGTTAATGAATATGGTCTGATTAAAGCCGACCAGCCTGTACTTGTGGGAATTGGTTCTAACAAGACTGGAGGGAGTGTGGCACGTTTTGTTGGTGATCAGGTAGCTTTAGTGGTGGCAGAAACTGAGGAGGCAGCTGCTGAGGCATGTGGCCTAATTAAGGTTGACTGGTTCAATTTGCCAGTGATTACTGATCCATTTGAGTCGATGAAATCCGATGCTCCACTGTTACTTCCTGGTCAGGACACCAACATCGCTAAGCATAATAGACTCAGAAAAGGGGATGTACGGACTGTTTGGAATCAGTGTGGGTCTATCGTGGAATGCGTTTATGAAACGCCTCGCCAGGAACATGCGTACCTGCAGCCTGAAGCTGGGCTTGCCTATATTGACAAGGATGGCATAGTAACAGTGGAGGTGGCGGGGCAATGGGCACATGAGGAGCAGCGTCAGATTGCCCATGTGCTTGGGATTCCACTTGATCGGGTTCGTGTGAGACATCCGGCAATTGGTGGTGCCTTTGGTGGTCGGGAAGACATATCTGTGCAAATAGTGCTTGCTCTAGCGGTATGGCGCTTGGCAGAGCAAGGAATTCTTAGGCCAGTCAAGATTGTCTGGAGTCGCGAAGAATCATTCCTAGGTCATCACAAACGTCACCCTTATACAATTCGTGCTAAATGGGGTGCAAATGACCAGGGCAAGATATTGGCGGCTGAGGTGGAGTTGGTAGCCGATGCTGGAGCCTATGAGTACACTTCGACTAAGGTACTTGGTAACGCAACTATGCAATGCACGGGTCCGTACGACATCCCCAATGTTAGTGTTGATGCCTATGCTGTGTATACAAATAATGTGCCCAGTGGTGCTTTTCGTGGATTTGGTGGCCCACAGGGTGCTTTTGCCGCCGAGAGTCAAGTGAACCGTTTGGCTTCTGACCTGGGACTGGATGCAGTGGAGATGCGCCGGCGTAATCTACTCATGGATGGCTCACTGGGTTCGTTTAATATGCCGATGCCGGAGGGTGTGACTATCAGGCAGGTAGTTGATGCATGTGCGCATCAGGCGAGATGGACAAACAAGTCGTACGCATCACCACTTTCGAACCATTTACGCCGAGGGAGAGGTTTTGCCTGCGCGATGAAAAATGTTGGATTTTCATTTGGTTTTCCTGAAGAATGTTGGGCTAAGATTGAGTTGCATGGAAGTACAGAGATAGAACGTATTCTCTTGTTTCATGCTGGGGCTGATTGTGGTCAGGGTGCGCACACAGTATTGTCTCAGATGGCAGCTGATGCTTGTCAAGTGCCTCTTGAGCGAGTGGAACTACGGGCTGCGGATACATCTACGAGCAAGAACTCTGGCAGTGCTTCGGCTTCTCGGATGACTTTTATGGCGGGCAATAGCATTCTCGGCGCTGCAGAGGTAGCTTTGCACCAATGGCGATCCGAGGAGCGGCCAGCCATTGGGGAATACCGTTTTGTGCCACGCCAGACTACTAGTCTGGATGACGAGACAGGACAATGCGATCCTAATATCAGCTACGGATACGTGGCACAAGTGGTGGATGTTGAAGTTGATACTGAAACTGGCCATGTGCAAGTGATGGATGTAGTATGCGCTGATGATGTTGGTCTTGCGATAAATCCACAACAAGTAGAGGGACAGATTGAAGGTGCTATAGTGCAGGCACACGGATATACGATTCTGGAGAATTTCATCTTGCGAGATGGATATGTGGAGACACCCTATTTTTCTAACTATCTAATCCCAACATCGTTAGACGTACCTGATTCTGTGGAAATGGTGATTCTTGAAAATGCTGACCCGCAGGGACCGTGGGGAGCTCGTGGCATGGCGTAAATGCCGTTCATTCCTTACGCGCCGGCTGTCATTGCGGCGGTACATGCGGCCACTGGAGTATGGTTGAATGATTTCCCCCTTACTCCGGAAAAGGTGCTGGCCAGTCTGGATCATTTTGGCGACTGACATGCGCGTTGTGATGCGTGGCGGTGGAGACCTTGCTACTGGTGTGATTTGCCGCCTGCATCGGGCGGGGTTTAGTATCCTTGTTCTGGAGCTTCCGCAGCCAAGGGCTTTGCGGCGATCTGTTTCAGCGGCGCAAGCTGTGTTTGTCGGTAGCCATGAGGTTGAGGGTGTTATGTTCGAGAAGGTTACTGTCCCCTCCATTGAAATGTTGCCCGAAAACACAGTGCCTGTAATGGTCGATCCGAATGGGGTTTCACTGACGCATTTTCGCCCACATGTTTTAGTAGATGCGCGTATGAAAAAGCGCAATGTGGATTGCGATTGCGGTATGGCTGAATTTGTTGTCGGTCTAGGTCCTGGGTTTAGGGTTGGTGAGAATTGTCATGCTGTGGTGGAGACTCAGCGTGGACATACCCTAGGGAGGGTGTATTGGAATGGTGGCGATGCAGCTCTTCCCGATACTGGTGTGGCTACTGTAGTGTCGGGCTACGGGGATGAGCGGGTTCTGCGGTCTCCCTGCGTTGGTGTACTGGAAAGCAAGTTTGATATTGGTGATTGGCTACCAGAGGGACAACCTGCAGCTAGTGTAAATGGAAGGGATATCGCTGCTCCTTTTGCTGGTCTGTTGCGTGGGTTGATGCATTCTGGTTTGACCGTGTCTGCTAATGAGAAAGTCGGCGATATTGATCCTCGCGAGGTTAGGCAGAATTGTTTCACCATATCTGACAAGGCTTTAGCCATTGGTGGTGGCGTGCTCGAAGCTATATTTGTTTGGATGCGTCAACGTGGTTTTGTTGTGCAGTAATGCTTCTTTCTACTGGTTTTCGACTGCGTCCCGGCGAGGTATTCTCCGTCGTAGGGGGGGGAGGAAAAACAACTCTGATGTTTCGAATGGCAGAGGAGATTGTCGATGCTGGCATGCATGTGATTACCACTACAACCACACGGATATTCTCTTCGCAGATAGATCTTGCCCCATTTCATTTGGCCTTGGAAAACCCGGCTAAACTTTCTGCTGAACTGGGTGCGCTGCTAGAGTGCCATTCGCATATTCTCATTACAAAGCCACCTGAATCGGAGTTGGGTAAAACGCTCGGCATTGCGTCTGAACATGTAAATGAGATTAGGGACACCATTGGCATTTCGAACTTGAGTATTTTGGTCGAAGCTGATGGTTCGCGCATGCGCCCTTTTAAAGGTCCGGCTGTGCATGAGCCAGTGATACCTAGTTGCACTACACTTGTCGCTCCTATTGTCGGTGCGGATATTTTTGGACAGCCTCTGGATGAGGTTAATGTACATCGAGCCCATGTTGTGTCGGATTTGCTTGGAGTGCGAATGGGTGATTTGGTGAATCCGGACCTGGTTGCTAGGTTATTATTGCATCCGCAGGGCGGGGGGAAAGGCATTCCAGCTGGTGCACGTTTAGTTCCTTTTATAAACAAAGTTGAAACACATGATCGTCTTCGGGCGGCTCGAGATACTGCGCGAAAATTGCTTCGAGGAGGTGTGCATGAGGTGTTATTGGGTGCGACGACATCTGCTAATCCGGTGTGCGAACGTTGGGGACGAGTGGCAGTTATAATCTTGGCTGCCGGTGGGTCTACCCGCATGGCAGAATATGGAGAGATCAAACAATTGCTTCCTTGGGGAAGTGGCACATTGCTAACGCGTGCTGTTGATGTTGCTAATCAAAGCGATGCAGATCAAGTAGTCGTTGTCGTAGGGTGTCAGTCGAATCGCGTAGAGTCTGCAATAAAGGATAGGGAATTGACAATTGCACATAATTTGGATTGGCAATCTGGGCAGAGCGGATCAATTCGGGCTGGATTAGAAGTGCTGGGTGATGGTGTGAGCGGAGCAATTTTCTTGCTAGTTGACCAGCCCAATGTGAGCACCGAACTACTGAATGCTGTTATACGTTTGCACCGGGAGAGTGGCGCAGCTATGGTCGCGCCGCGAGCAGGAGGGAGGCGAGCTAACCCAGTTCTGTTTGACCGCGAACTTTGGCCAGAGATGTGTCGAGTTAGCGGTGACATTGGTGGTCGGGAAATGATTGATAATTATCCCGATAGGCTTGAGTTTGTTGATTGGGGAGAGGAGATTCTGGAAGAGATCAACACTCCCGAGGATTATGTTGGTCTCCGGGAGGCCAGTGCAGGAGATTAGTTCTCTGGTATTGCAGAGGTTGTAAAGTGATTGCGGGATGTTCTGGGTGTGATGAGAGTTTTCTTAGCAGTTGAAGTTGCACCGAGTGCGACCACTGGAATAACAAAACTACAACATCACCTTGAAGAGGCAATAGGCGGACGGAAAGTACGCTGGACAAGTCCTAATGATTTGCACATTACTCTGAAGTTCCTCGGTGATACTTCGGTGGCGCGGACTACGCAGCTGTTGCAGGGGCTTTCGCGCACTATAGGGACCGCAGAGCCGTTTATGTTGACAGCTTCAGGTTTAGGGTGTTTCCCAAATAGCCGCCGTCCGCGCTTGCTGTGGGTTGGAGTTGGGAAAGATATTGATGCCCTAGAAAGGTTGCAGCAAGGGATTGAGAGGTGTGCTGTGGACTTGGGATTTGCGCCGGCGCGCCGGCGTTTTCATGCACATCTGACTATTGGTAGAATCCGATCTCAATTGCGGCAGTCTCAAGTGCATTATTTATCTCAGTTGACAAGGGAGGTCGAGAGGCAGCGATGTGCGGAGTGGAGGGTGAAAGAACTGGTTGTTGTGGAAAGTAAGATATGTCCAGCTGGCGCGCAATACATTCGATGGGGTAGAATCCCACTTCTGGGCGACAGTTAGAACACATATTCTTGGTAAACATTGTGCGTATAGGCGATTGTTGGGAGCATAAGACTTGAATTCTCTCGAGTTGGCACATAGTGTGGTGAAGGTTGTTGAGGAAAAGATGGGTTCCTCTATCTTGTTGTTGGATTTAGTAAGAATATCTACACTGGCAGATTATTATGTGATTGTTACGGCGGGTGGTGAGCGTCATCTGAGGGCACTAGCACGTGCTGTAACAAATTTGGGGGAGTATAAGCGAAAGACAGGGATGCGAGATTTAGATCAGCAGGTGGAGAGCGGATGGGTTTTAGTTGATTTAGGTGAGGTTATTGTGCACTTGTTTGTTGGCCAACAGCGTGAAAAATTTGGGCTAGAGAAATTGTGGTCGAGTGGCAAAGTATTACTTCGTGTGCAATGAATTTGTCTGTATGTGTGATGATTAGAGAGCTTAATATAAAAGCTAGGAGTGACAGTCGTCAGAACCATGCTTGCTTGGGCCCCCAATCTGCAGGGGAAGTGTTGGAGGATATCAATTGTTTTCTTCGAACACCCAATTTTCGCCGATACGTTCCCAATTCACCAATTCTTCGGTTGTAAACCATAGTTCGACTTCAGTCTTGCCGTTTCGGGCGCTGTCTGATCCGTGGGTAAGGTTTCTACCAATGTCAACGCCGTAATCTCCCCGAATTGTGCCGGGCTCAGCCTCTGTAGGGTCAGTGGCTCCTAGCGTCTGGCGTACTACGGATACTGCTCTGTTGCCTTGCCAAGCTATGGCAACTACTGGAGCAGATGTGATGAATGCGATTAGGGTGTCGTAGAATGGCTTATCTTTATGTATTGAGTAATGCTTCTCCGCTAATGCAGGCGAGACCTGCACGAATTTCATTCCAATAATCCGCAGCCCGCGTTGTTCCAGGCGCTTGATAATGGCTCCGATTAATCCGCGTTGTACTCCATCTGGTTTAATTAATACTAACGTTTGTTCCAAGGGTGGCCTCCAGGGCAACGATTTGATAGATCTAGCGTCCGAGTGCTTGTCGGTAAAGTGGCAGTGCTTGTGCCAGGTCACCGGTTTTCATGTAGGCGTCTGCGAGAGTCTGAAGCATAAGCGGTGTTTGTTTTGTGTGTGGATTGTCTCGCTCTGCCTCTAGGTCTGCAATGACATGTTTGAGCTTCTTGTCTGATTTCACCAAAAATAGATAATGCCCAAGGGCGCCTTGCAGTTTTCCGTCCTTTGCGAGTGCGCGTGCTGTTTCTAGTGTTTGTTCGGCGGTGCTTGTGGTTATGTCTTGTATTTCCGGTGGTAACTGGTCATCAGTATTTGAGTCGTTAGAGTATCTAATATCAATTGCTTTTTCTCGAACTAGGTTGGGGTCCTCTTCAAATGTTTCGGGAACATGTTGTTGAGAGGCGCGGATAGTTTCTGGAGGATGCGAACTAACTGGTGGTGTTTGCGGAGGTTTGTAAACGTCAGGATGTGGTCTTGTGTTGGGCCCAGATGAGTTACTGCTCTTTGCAGGCGAGTTGCTTAGCCAGTCAAAATTATACGTTGTGCTCTGATGTAACGTTTGTTGTCTTACTCGGTGGCGTGCCCAATCAGGTAGATTTTCCTCCCCCTCGTTTTTTGTCGCATCAAATGGCGAACGTGGGCTAAAGAAGCGTCCGATACCCGTCTTTTTGGGAGTTGATGGTTTCCTGTTGGATAGTTCTTTGCTGGAATCAGATGCCATGGAATTAGTTTATCCTATTTTTCCCAATCTGGTGCAAAATGAAAGGGCTAAAAATCATGTAAGGAGCGTATGTGGGTTAACTGATTCCGAATGTCGGGTTCGGGATGGAGCGGCGGTCCTAGCGTGTCGATGGATGGTTCGCCAAGTAAAGCACGGAAGACATTCACGGCACTCTCAGAGAGTGCCGGCAAATCGTAACCACCCTCAAGAAAGAAGACTATCTGACCTGAGCAGAACTCGGATGCCAACTCCTGGAGAGCGGTGGAAATAACATGATAATCGCGTCCGGAATACTGCAAATTCGACAAGTTGTCACGCCAGTGGGCGTCAAAACCAGCGGATACCAAAATTAATTCAGGGCAAAAATGACGCACCGATGGAAAAATTAGGTCTGACAGAATTTGCTGCACTGCGCTTCCACCTGCGTAGGCGGGTATCGGGATATTCAGAGTGAACCCTTGTCCGGTGTTTATTCCCGTTTGATATGCCTGACCGCCGCCAGGGTATAGTCCTTCCTGGTGGATGGATACAAAGAGAACGCTGCTGTCGTCATAAAAAATTTCCTGTGTGCCATTGCCGTGGTGTACGTCGAAATCTAAAATCAGTATACGTTCTACTCCGCGCTTCTGGGCATGGCGGGCGGCGATAGCGATATTTGCCAGGAGGCAGAAACCCATCGCAGCTCCGGGAACAGCATGGTGTCCAGGTGGGCGTATGAGAGCGAACCCACTCTGAGCATTTTTGTCCAGTACTGTGTCAACCAAAGCAATTGAGGCGCCGGCTGCATGGAGCGCGCACTGTAAAGATGCGTGGGTAAAATACGTGGGTGCCGAGTCCAGGTAAGTGGGATTGGAATCCAGTCGTTCAATAAGCTCTTGGACGTAATCTGCCTGGTGCACCTCCGTAACTTGCTCTAATTTTGCAGCGGCGGGATTAGTGATTTCGGTCATACGCTCGAGTAATTTTGCGGATCGTAATGCTTCTACAATAGCAGGTACTCGCTCGTTATTTTCCGGATGGTTCGGGAAATTGTGTTTTAGAGAGGCTGCTGTGGTGAAGGCAACATTTGTAAGCATCGCATTATTTTACAGTGGGTGTTTGCTTGGTAAAAAGAAAGAAGCGCGGTGTCGTGAAACGCGCTTCTTTCTTTTTACCTTTTTGCAGGAACAAGTCTCTAGAAAAATGACAATAGCTGGCCCATCAGTCCGCCTACTCCAACGCTGGCGATTAGTCCGGCGAATACCACGGACACCATGCTCATTAATTTTATGAGGATATTAAGAGACGGTCCACTAGTATCTTTGAATGGGTCGCAGACTGTAAAGCAT
>JAKUPR010000022.1:14218-21784 GCA_022450585.1 Anaerolineales bacterium
ACGGTGGCTTTGTGAACTTCTGATCCCTTTCCACCATGGGCACCTGCCTCTACCATTTTCTTTGCATTGTCCCAAGCTCCGCCGGCATTTGCCATCATCACGGCCATGACGAAACCGGTAGCCAAACCTCCTGAGAGTAAGCCTAGCACTCCTGCCACCCCAAAAAGCAGTCCAACCACAACCGGAATCGAGATTGCCAGGGCAGCAGGAGCAATCATTTCTTTTTGCGCACCCTTGGTTGATATTTCTACGCATCGTGCGTAGTCAGGCGTTGCGGTGCCATCCATGATGCCAGGAATCTCCTTGAATTGGCGGCGCACTTCTAATACCATATCACCTGCAGCTCGTCCGACTGCCGACATAGTCATCGCTGAAAAGAAGAAAACAGTCATTGCCCCTATGAATATGCCTATTAGTACTGCCGGATTTAGCAAAGTCACATCGTAATATGTCATGAAATCTTTCATAGTCATTGTTTCCACCGCTACGTCGACGCCTCGAATGGTCAGAGTCTCCAATCCGCGCAGATGTAGTAAGCTGAAACGTATTTCTTCTAGGTAGGCTGCCAATAGTGCTAGAGCAGTTAGAGCAGCGCTGCCAATAGCAAATCCTTTTCCGGTGGCGGCAGTGGTGTTACCGACTGCGTCTAACTCATCCGTACGCTTTCGTACTTCAGGCGACAAACCAGCCATTTCCGCATTTCCACCCGCATTGTCCGCAATTGGTCCGTAGGCATCTGTTGCGAGGGTAATACCTAGTGTAGAGAGCATGGCTACGGCTGCCAACCCAACTCCGTAAAGGCCCATCAGCGTGCTTTCTGCTCCGCCCGAAAAATAAAAGGCTATCGCAATACCGACGGAAATTGTTATAACTGGTATCGCAGTAGAGCGCATTCCAACTGCCAATCCCTGAATAATTACCGTGGCAGGACCGCTCTGGCCCTGTACAACGATGTCTTGTGTAGGTTGGAAGTCGTGAGAAGTGTAGTACTCTGTTGCTTTTCCTATAACTATACCGACGAGTAACCCGTTCAATATTGTAATCCACATCAACCAAGGTCTTTCTAGATCAAAGGCGAATACGAGTGGAAGTGCCACAATTGCAATACCTGCAGCTGAAACATTTATTCCTCGGTTAAGCGATCGCATCAATTCTTGCATGCCAGCATCTTCTTTTGTGCGCACTATGTAAATCCCGATCACAGAGAGGATTACCCCTACTGCGGCCAACACCATCGGCATTGCCAGATAATTTATTTGCTGTCCGATACTGGAAACCCCGTGACGTGTTATCACAGCGGCTACTCCTAGAGCTGCTGTGGCTAGGACCGACCCGGCATAGGATTCGTATAGGTCTGCACCCATTCCGGCTACATCCCCAACATTATCACCCACGTTGTCGGCAATGGTAGCCGGGTTGCGGGGGTCATCCTCTGGTATCCCTGCTTCGACTTTTCCTACTAAATCAGCCCCAACATCCGCAGCCTTGGTATAAATGCCTCCACCGACACGGGCGAAAAGCGCCTGGGTACTGGCTCCAAATCCGAAACTAAGCATGATAACGGTAATTTGCGGCAGGGGATTTACTGTGCCGAAGAAGTCTGGCGGGAAAATGTAATACAGTACTAGGAACCATACTGAAATGTCAAGAAGCGCGAATCCTACGACCACAAGTCCCATTACGGCTCCCGCACGGAACGCCACTTGCAACCCACTGTTTAGACTCTTACTAGCCGCATGCGTTGTGCGCGCGCTAGCGTTTGTGGCGGTTCGCATACCAAAATAGCCGCACAGGCCAGAGAAAAGGCCGCCGGTGAGGAATGCATATGGGACCACTTTGTTTTGGAGGTCAAACATTGACATGAGCAGAAAAAGCACGAAAAGTGCTGCAAAGGCAATACTCACCACCCGATATTGTCTTCGGAGGTATGCCATGGCACCCTCGCGGACTGCTTGCGCTATTTCGCGCATGCGTGGGGTGCCTTCGTCGTACGACATAACGGAGCGATAAAAAACATATGCGAATAGGAGAGCAATAAGTGAGCTAATGGGAGTGATCCACCATAAGGCCGGTACAGGCAAGCGCTCTACCTGCAAGACTGTTTCAGTAAGTACGGTGTTCATGACAAACTTTCCTCAATTACGTAAATGATGTGCGCGTCGGTCTTTTGCGGCGACAGCGCAAGCCGCTCAAACACAAAACACGCCCGAACGGCAATATATAGTGTACCTGTTCGGGCGATGAGTAGGAAGATTCTACTGAGTAGAAAAGAATGTGTCAAGTGATTAGAACAGAATGTATCAAGTCACCGTGTTTTGAGTCTTGACATCGGTGGCCTAATTGTTGTATAAAGCGCAAGGCGAAACATTCGAAGCCAATGACGGTAATGAAGTGCTCCTTTGGCACACAGCCTGCACTGATAGGTAGTGTGCTTTTCTTGTCTGGAGCGGAAGTTAGTCAGCGGGTTTTGGGTTTTTGTAGACTTGCCCTTATCCGTCCGTAATTATGGAGATATGGAGTAAATTGTAGACTTATGGCAAAGAACGGAAAGAATAGACGTACTACAAAGCGTAACACAAATGGCAGGAATGTTGAGCCCGCCAGTCTATCTGCAGCTGCAGTGCGATTGAGTGAAGAAGTGCCTGATGATTTGCAAGCGGAGATATTAGCTGCTGAGCGCGAGAATCCGCGTATTCAGAAATTACTCGAGCTTGGTCATAAGCGGGGTGTTGTCTCTGTTGATGACATTATCATGCTGTTCCCGGAAGCAGAGGAAGACATTGGAGTGTTAGACGAGGCGCATGCCGCCCTTCTGGGCGCCGGCATTGAAATTGTTGAGCACGCCATTGCCTCTGATGTCGATGGAGATGATGCTGATGATTTGATTACGCACGAGAAAGCGACCTTTAGGGGAAAAATCAGGACAATCAAGCGTCGCTCTAAAGCCTCCACAGCCAAAGATGCAGGAGTTTCGGCTATGGATGTGGATGACACTATTGGACTTTATTTGAAGGAAGTTGGTCGAGTTCCATTGCTCACCAAGGATGAAGAGGTGTGGCTGGCAAAGCGAATGGAGAAAGCCGAGAAGGCTCGCAAGCAACTAGAGTCCGGAAAACGAGTGTACCCGCGCCGTCGTAGGACGCTTGAAGGCACAATTGCGGATGGGCTTAATGCACGAGAGCATCTCGTTACTGCTAATTCGCGTCTTGTCATCAGTGTGGCAAAGAAATATATTGGGCGGGGCGTGCCATTTTTGGATTTGATACAAGAGGGAAACATTGGCCTTCTGCGCGCTGCGAAGAAATTCGATTATCATCGTGGGCACAAATTTAGTACTTATGCGACTTGGTGGATTCGGCAGGCTGTCACCCGTGCTATTGCTGATCAAGGTAGGACTATTCGTGTGCCTGTGCACATGGGTGACCAGATCAATAAACTATTGCGGGTATCACACGTGCTAACACAGCAACTGGGGCGGGATCCGACCACAGAAGAGCTTGCTGAGAATCTGGATGTACCGCCCAAGAAAGTGGAAGATATGATTCAGATTGCGCGTCGTCCTCTTTCTCTGGAAATGCCCACAGACGACTTGGAAGACTCGCTTCTTGGGGACTTTATTGAAGACGAGGACAGTCCGGCCCCGGCTGACGCTGTTACATACAATATGTTGCAAGGTCATATTGAGGAGGCGCTCACTGGTCTGCCGCCGCGTGAGGTACGGATGCTGCCACTTCGATATGGTTTGCTAGACGGCGATTCTTACACTTTAGAGGAAGTTGGAAGAAAAATGGGTGTTACTCGTGAGAGGGTGCGGCAGATTGAGGCCCAGGCACTAGGTCGTCTACGTAACCCCGATCAGAAAAGAATCTTGGAGGGATTTCTAAGAGATTATTAGGTTCGGTCTCGACGTGGGGGTTCCATTCCGTCTGGTGCTTGTGACCCCCATATAGTGCCTTCAATTGCACGGGCGCCACGTCTGACAGCAGAGCGCATACGTGCAACTCGGTACAGTGCTTGTCGGCGAAATCTCCGTAATCCGGTCAGAGGGGGCTGAGGAGTGACGTCCCATGTCACTAGACTTGCCCCCCAAGTGAGTCCGCCACCGAAGGCTACCAGCACTAGGTTGTCGTTGGGACGTACTCGTCCTTCTGATACAGCCTCGCATAGTGCTATAGGTATAGATGCGGCAGATGTATTTCCGTAACGGTCTAGGTTTACAATAAACTTATCAATTGGCAATCGCAGGCCACGAGCCGCTGCTTCTATGATTCGTTTGTTGGCTTGGTGGGGCACAATTACGTCGATGTCTTCCATAGTGAGACCAGCAGCTGAAACTACATCTCGGCACGCGTCAGCCATAACACGGGTGGCAAAGCGGAAGACCTCTCGCCCGTTCATCTGTATGCAGTGCAGATTGTCGCGTATGGTGTCGTAGCTAGCAGGTATTGCGCTTCCTCCAGCGGGGACTTTAAGTAGGTCGCGTCCTGAGCCATCGGATCGGAGAACGGATGTGCGCACACCGCCGGGGTCGTAACTGCCCTGTAGTACAAATGCGCCAGCTCCGTCTCCGAATAGGACGCACGTTCCCCGGTCATCCCAGTTTACTATTTTTGACAGCGTCTCGGCTCCAATTACCAAAACTGTGTTCATTGTTGCGGCCTGTATAGCCTGAGATGCGATGCTCAAAGCGTAAACGAATCCGGTACAAGCAGCGGATATATCGAATGCTCCGGCATTTCGCGCCCCGAGGGCATCTTGTATTATTGAGGCTGTGGAGGGAAAGTGATGTTCTGGGGTGCAGGTTGCTACGATAATTAGATCAAGGTCATCGGGCGAAATGTTGGCAATGTCCAGAGCTTCACGGGCAGCGTCTGCGCCTAATGTCGCGGTAGTCTCCTCCGCATTAGCAATGAATCGTTGTGAAATACCAGTCCGCTCTACTATCCATTTGTCGTCAGTATCTACCATCTGCGCCAACTCACTATTGCTAAGGATGCGTTTCGGCACCGACGTACCCCATCCGCAAATGTGCGCGTAACGTCGGGATCCGTTCCCTGCGTTAGACATTTGGTGCGGGTGTTTCTTTGTTACGAACACTGGAGAGTATGATGGATGCGTTGTGCCCGCCAAATCCAAATGAGTTTGACAAAACTGTTTCCACGGAGACCGTACGGGACTTATTGGGAACGTAATCTAAGTCACATGCTGGATCTGGTTGGTCGTAATTGATAGTAGGTGGAATGATACCTTTTCGTATGGCCTGAACACCCATTATGGCTTCTAGTGCTCCAGCGCCACCCAGAAGATGTCCGTGCATCGATTTGGTTGATGAGATTGGTGTATGGTATGCGTAGTCGCCAAACACTTGTTTGATCGCTAAAGTCTCTGTTTTGTCGTTCAGTGATGTTGAAGTTCCATGGGCGTTAATGTAGTCAATTTGGCTTGGATCGATTCCGCTATTTTTGAGTGCGAGCTTCATGCAAAGAATCGCAGCAGCGCCATCACTTGCTGGTGCCGTGATGTGAAATGCGTCATTAGTAAGGCCGTATCCCAGTATCTCTGCGTGGATTTTGGCTCCACGGTTCAGGGCATGTGCTTCGGATTCCAGTATCAGAATAGCCGCACCTTCGCCGGCTACAAAACCATCTCTGTCGTGGTCGAAGGGACGACAGGCTGCTTCTGGGACATCGTTACGGGTCGATAATGCTCCCATGTTGCCAAAGGCAGCTATTGTAAGTGGTGTAATTGCAGCTTCCGCTCCTCCAGAAATAATCACATCGGCTGCTCCACGTCGTATGATTTCGGAGGCTTCTCCAATGGCGTTAGTGCTGCTAGCGCACGCGGATGTGATACATAAGTTCGGTCCTCGAGCACCGAAAATGATCGCCACCTGGCCGGATGCTGTGTCAGGGAGCATCATCGGAACCATGAAAGGGCTGACACGTCTCGGGCCTTTTTCTTGCAATGTATTGGCCTCGGAACCTAGCGTTTGTACTCCACCAATTCCTGTGCCGATAATTGCTCCCACTCGATCCCTGTTGTCATCGGTAATATTGAAGTTCGCATTGTTTAGTGCCTCTTCACTTGCGGAAACGGCAAATTGCACAAACCGATCCATTCGGCGCGCATCTCTTCTGCCAAAGCGGGCATCAGCATCGAAACTCTTTACCTCGGCTGCTATCTGTGCGCCATGGTCGGTGGGGTCAAAAAGTGAAATCCTTTTGACAGCGGATTGCCCTTTGATTGCTCGCTGCCAAGTGCTTTCTACGTCAAGACCCAGAGGGTTCACTGTGCCAATGCCGGTTACGAATACTCTATTTTTCACTTAACTTAAATTCTCCTCAGTTGATGGGGTACCGAAAGATCTTCATTAGCTAAACACAAAACATACAACACTGTCGTAGCGGTTAAGTTATGCTGTATCAACATGGTATTTATAGCGTTGCTCGAGAGCGGAGTATGATACCATTATTCTTGTGTCTGTGCTGTGGAGTGATGTTTCGTGATTTTGGTAACGGGTGCGGCAGGATTTGTCGGTAAAGCAGTGGTGTCCGCTTTGGATATGTCTGGCCAGACTGTCCGCTGCCTTGTAAGTGCTTCTGGGCTCGAAAGTGACACTAGAGATGGAAATACTCTGGGAGTTGATTTGGCTTCCGTGGATTTGCAAGGTCAGCGCGATCTAAGGGAGTGTCTTGTAGGTGTGGACACTGTGGTGCATCTTGCTAGTGCCCAACGTCGAGGCGGTTGGGAAGATCTGATGAGTGTGGATTACCGAGGTACGCGAGAGCTGCTAAACGCCGCTCGCGATATTGGGGTGGGGCGGTTCATATATCTTTCGAGTTTAGGGGCGGAACGAGCATCGGCGTTCCCGCTGCTGCGCAGTAAGGGAATTATAGAGCAATTTGTACGTAATTGCGGAATCCCATATACCATAATTAGGGGCAGTGCCGTGTTTGGGCCGGAAGACTCATTCACCAATTCGATAGTAGTGGCTATGAAGCTTTTCCCGTTTGTCTTCCCGAAACCTGGTTCTGGTAAGGTATTGCTACAACCTATCTGGATTGGTGATTTTGCCGAGTGCATCAGACAGGCTGTGGTCGACACCAGATTCGCCAGAGAAACAATTTCAATTGGGGGCCCAGAATTTATGTCAGTGGACCAACTACTGCAAGGAATTATGGGAATTGCTGAATGCTCTCGTGTGCTTGTTCCCGTCCCATTGCCATCCATGCGTTTTATCGTGGGCCTACTGAAAAGGTTTTTCCCAAATTCGCTGATTGCTACCAACTGGCTTGACTTGATATCTCGTGACAACACTTGCGAGATCAATGGAGTGCACCGATATTTCGGTTTGCGCCCGGCCAGATTTGTAGACAAAGCCGGATATCTTGCACCATTTGCTCGGAAGAGTAACTTGTAGGGATTGGGCGGTCACTATCCCTCTGAAAATTGCAACATTTGGGGCAACTCGTTCTGTAAACAAGATTGCAATTTATTTTGACACTATTATTTTGACACTAGACAAATAAGTTGATATAATGAAGGATTGCCAACTGTTTCTCAGGT
>JAKUPR010000022.1:21794-25615 GCA_022450585.1 Anaerolineales bacterium
TTTTCCTTGAAATATGTTGAACAAGGTGTAGAAGTGAGATGATATTAGCCCGCTTATCAAAATGCCCCAACCAAACCTGATGACAGCTCAATAGGGTCACTTTAAATAGGAGAGTCCTTACGAATGACACCAGTAATTGAAGAAAAGTCTTATGCCCGCATTCCCTATGCATATTCACTTCCGAGATTGATTGAAGTTCAACTTCAATCTTTCGCCTGGCTTCAGGCCGATGGTCTAAAGGAACTTTTTGATGAGATTTCTCCGATAGAGTCCTTCAACAAGCGTATGCGTTTGTACTTCCCTGGAGATACTCCGGAAGCAAGTGAGTTCAAACTGAAGTACTGGTTCGAGCCAATTAAGTGGAACCAAGATGAGTGCCTTGATCGGGATTTAACCTATTCGGCGCCGTTATATGTGAAGGTGTTGTTGGCTGGCGAGGATGTGCCTGAGCCGATCACATCGGATATCTTCCTTGGCGATTTTCCGTTAATGACGGAGGAAGGTACTTTCATTGTGAATGGAACTGAGCGTGTTGTGGTCTCGCAGCTGATTCGTTCCCCGGGTGTTTATTTCGAATCGCAGGATGACCCTGTTTCCGGGAAACGCATGTCGAGCGCAAAATTGGTTCCAGATAGGGGAGCATGGATGGAGTTCGAGACAAAAAAGAGTGATTACCTGACGGTGAAATTTAACCGGAAGAGGACTATGCCGGTTACCATTCTCCTCAGGGCACTCGCTGCAATCGATGATGGTCTGTCGAATTCGCCGATAAAACAAGGCACTGATGAAGAGTTGTTGTCGTTGTTCGATAAAGTAGATATAGACCCAGACCGGCAGTTCATTGAATCGTCCCTACGTCAGGAGCCGGAATGGGAGGTAGGGCGCAGGCGTACCATTGCGGATGAAGCGCTAATCGAATTTTTTCGGCGCATGCGGCCAGGAGACCCTGCGACCTTAGAGAACGCACGCGAGTTTTTGGAACAGCAATTGTGTGACCGGCGCCGTTACAACCTGGCACGTGTTGGGCGCTACAAACTTAATCAGAAACTGGCGCACGGCAGAAGGGTGCCATTGACACACAGGACTGTTACCACGCTCGATTTGCTGCAATTGGTGACACGAATGATTCAAATTAATAATGGTGAAATTACTGCCGATGATATCGACCATTTGGGCAACAGACGGGTGAAAACGGTTGGTGAACTGGTACAGAACAAACTCCGTGTTGGATTGAGAAGGATGGAACGAGTTGTGAGAGAACGGATGTCTATTCGCGATCAAGATGCCGTCTCGCCGGTAAACTTAATTAACATTAGGCCAGTGGTAGCCGCCGTAAGAGAGTTTTTCGGTTCTAGTCAACTTTCGCAATTTATGGACCAGACGAATCCGCTGGCTGAGTTACGTCACAAGCGCACTCTTTCTGCCTTGGGGCCTGGTGGCTTGCGCCGGGAGCGTGCTGGCTTTGATGTACGAGATGTGCATCATTCGCATTATGGACGCATTTGTCCTATCGAAACACCCGAAGGGCCGAATATTGGGCTGATTGGCAGATTGGCATCCTATGCGAAAGTAAATCCTTTTGGCTTTATTGAGACTCCCTACAGGAAAGTGATCAAAGAACTGCCTGCCGATGATCCGGGGCTTGATGGCCGTACCGTTAGGGAGGCAGTGCACGACCCAGAGAGTGGACGTGTAGCTGCGAAGGCCGGAACCTTGGTGGTCCCGCGTGTGCAACGGAGACTACAGGGACTTGGCAGCAAGGTTATGGTGCCTATTAAACCATTTGTTTCGGATGATGTGGTATATCTGTCGGCTGATGCCGAGGACAAATATGTTATTGGGCAGGCAAACGCGCCGCTGGAGCGAAATTCTGAATTCGTTAGACCCCGAGTTTCGGCTAGGGCTCACTCAAACTTTGTGTTTTCCGCCCCTGTTGACATTGATTTTATGGATGTGGCCCCACGTCAGATTGTGGGTATATCCGCCTCGCTGATTCCGTTCTTAGAACATGATGATGCAAATCGAGCGCTCATGGGATCCAACATGCAGGCGCAAGGAGTACCTCTGTTGCAGCCGGAGATACCAACAGTGTCCACCGGTATGGAATCGGCTGCGGCACTTGATTCTGGGCAATTACTGATTGCTGAGGGTCCCGGGGAAGTTGTTGCTGTGACGGGTAGGGAAGTCGTCATTTTGCATGGTAAGAAAAGAAAGACATATCGACTTCGCAGATTCACGCGGTCTAATCAGAGTACTTGCATAGACCAACGCCCTGTTGTGGTTAAGGGAGAGCGTGTTAGCAAAGGTCAAGTTCTCGCGGATTCATCAAGCACCGATCAAGGTAAGCTAGCTTTAGGGCAGAATGTACTTGTGGCGTTTATGTCGTGGGAAGGTGGCAATTTTGAGGATGCCATAGTAGTTTCAAGCCGACTTGTGCGCGATGACCGCTTCACGTCCATCCAACTAGAAAAGCATGAGATTGAGGCGCGGGACACCAAATTGGGTCCGGAAGAAATCACGTACGACATACCAAATGTTGGTGAGGAAACGCTAAAGGATTTGGACGAAGATGGGGTGGTGCGGATTGGCGCCGAAGTTGGCCCCAACGATATTTTGGTAGGTAAAATCACTCCGAAGGGGGAGAAAGAACTTTCACCAGAAGAGAAGCTACTCCGTGCTATTTTTGGTGAAAAGGCGCGCGAAGTTAAGGATTCCTCTTTGCGTTTGCCGCATGGTGAGAAGGGCAAAGTTGTCGGAGTACGTGTATTTACGCGTGATGAACACAGTGACCTTAAGGCGGGCGTAGACAAGATGGTGCGTGTTTCCGTTGCTCAGAGACGTAAGCTTACTGAGGGTGACAAAATGGCAGGCAGGCACGGAAACAAAGGGGTGATATCCCGAGTCGTGCCTGAAGAGGACATGCCGTTCTTGTCAGATGGCACTCCAGTGGATATTATCCTAAATCCTCTTGGTGTTCCCGGGCGAATGAATATTGGTCAGATTCTAGAGACGCATTTGGGATGGGCTGCTGATCGTCTCGGTTTTCGGGCAATTACTCCTGTGTTTGATGGTGCCAGCGAGTCGGAAATTGAGGCAGAGCTCGCGCGCGCGTGGATTGTTGACAGGTCATGGGATGAAATTGGTCGGCGTGCTTGGGAGTGGGTACGCGAGCAGGAATATGATTCGGAAATGTTGCTTGATGACATGGAAGTTATCGCTCTGTATCTGGATGCTCTACCTGGTCATCAGTTTGATTCTGACGCTCTTGCTAATAACTTGATTTACGCGCGTAGGGCGTCCGCCAATGTGTGGTTGAAGGAGCAGGGGCATGTGGCAGAAGACGTAATGGTTCCAGAAGCAAATAACCTTAATGAAAATGAGCGTCTAGAGGCAGATCGCAGCGCTGTTCGGTTGTGTCTGCAGACATGGCTGGACGACCACGGTGAGAGCTGGAAAGATGGTGACGACGAAGCTCTGATGTCAAGGGCAGTGGAAGTGATGACTAAACTTGAGGTACCGATACCGACTCTAGGTAAGATGACCGTTCGTGATGGTCGAACTGGAGAGCCCTACGAGCAACCTGTGACTGTGGGTGTCATACATATGTTGAAGTTGCATCATCTTGTGGAGGACAAGGTACATGCAAGGTCAACTGGGCCATACTCCTTGGTGACGCAGCAACCCCTCGGTGGGAAGGCACAGTTTGGTGGGCAGCGCTTTGGGGAGATGGAAGTCTGGGCTCTAGAGGCATACGGAGCTGCGCACACTCTCCAGGAAATCCTCACGGTCAAGTCAGATGACGTGCAGGGGCGTTCTAAAGT
>JAKUPR010000023.1:0-14617 GCA_022450585.1 Anaerolineales bacterium
CGGAACCATGGGATTCGCACTGCCCGCCGCTATGGGAGCAAAAATCGCCCGCCCAGACAAAGAAGTCTGGGTAATCTGTGGTGACGGTGGCTTTCAGATGACTTCAGCAGAACTAATGACATGCGTTCAGGAGAACCTGAATATCAACGTCGCTATAATTAACAATGGCTATTTAGGGATGGTGCGCCAGTGGCAGGAATTTTTCTTTAACGGTCGCTATGCTGCCACTCCCTTGCTAAGTCCCGATTTTGTGAAACTAGCAGAAGCTTATGGCGCTACAGGAATACGAGTAGAAAGCCGTAATCGTGTTGCAGATGCCGTACACACAGCACGTAATACACCAGGCATAGCGATAATTGATTTCGTAGTGGAAAAGGAAGATACAGTCTATCCAATGGTACCTTCTGGAGCTGACTTGCAGGACATGATCCGTAGACCAAAACCTGAAAAGGCATAGAGAGGCACTATGTTACACACCATTATTGCTTATGTGGAAGACAAACCTGGTGTACTTAATCGCGTAGCTTCACTGTTTCGCCGGCGCGCTTTTAACATCGAATCTCTTGCCGTAGGCCATACACACATTCCGGGAGTTTCCCGAATGACGATAATTGTAGATGCTGCTGAAAAAGAGGCGTCCAGCCGTATTGAGGCTAACCTCTACAAACTGGTCAACGTACTGCGAGTCGACAGCCTTACAAACAAGGCGCCAGTGGCTCGCGAGTTGGCGCTGATAAAAGTGAAAGCTGATAGCGTCAGTCGCAACGAAATTATACAAATCGCTGACATTTTTCGCGCAAACATCGTAGATGCGTCCCCAAATATGCTGATACTTGAAATCACTGGGACGGTAAACAAAGTTACGCGTCTATTACACATGTTAGAACCGTTCTCAATCATGGAGGTACAACGCACCGGCGTAGTTGCTATGTTGCGAGGCGGCGAAGAGGGGTCTCCTGACCTAGCCCTAATGTCTTCAGACAAGAAACAGAAAAACGGAAGTTAGAAATTCATAGCGATTGCAATCAGTTTCACATACATCACAACAGTAAGGAGGAGACATGGCAAATATCTATTACGACAAAGACGCAGATCCTTCCATCATAAAAGAGAAAAAGGTGGCCATAATTGGCTACGGATCTCAGGGTCATGCCCACGCCCAGAACCTGAAAGACCAGGGCGTGAACGTCACTGTAGGCCTTCATCATGAAAGCAAGAGCCGTGCAAAGGCCGAAAAAGATGGGCTAGCAGTGATGAGTGTATCTGAAGCCAGCGCACGGGCGGACATTATAATGCTCCTAGCGCCTGACACATCACAACCCGAGATATACACGAACAGTATCGAGCCGCATCTTGGCCCCAAGAAGACGTTGATGTTCGGACATGGTTTCAACATCCGCTACAAGACAGTAGTACCACCAACAGAGGTAGATGTGAGCATGATTGCACCGAAAGCGCCAGGACACAGAGTGCGCGAAATCTTCCTGGAAGGCGGATGTTCCCCGGCATTGCTAGCTGTGCACCAGGATTACTCCGGAGCTGCGCACGATATCGCGCTATCCTATGCTTGGGGTATTGGAGTAACACGAGCGGGTGTGCTTGAGACCACATTCGCCGAGGAAACTGAGACTGATCTGTTCGGTGAACAAAGCATCCTCTGCGGTGGTGTAAGCGCACTGGTCAAAGCAGCTTTTGAGACACTGGTAGAAGCCGGTTATCAACCCGAGGTCGCTTATTTTGAATGCATGCACGAGCTCAAGCTCATTGTCGACCTAATCTACCAAGGCGGCCTGAATTACATGCGTTATTCAGTATCAGATACTGCCGAACACGGTGATTACGTTTCTGGACCACGCATAGTGACTGAGGAAACCGTAGGGGCAATGACGGAAATATTGAAAGACATCCAGAGTGGAGCATATGCAGAACAGTGGATTGAAGAAAATAAGAATGGACGCCCGTGGTTCAACCAAAAACGACGCGACGAACAGGGACACCTCATTGAACAGGTAGGCGCAGAATTACGCCAGATGATGCCATTTCTAGATCCAGTCACTGTGAAACCTGGAGAGTAATGCGGGCTTTCCCAAAGCAGAGAGACTAATTTAAGGTTGAGGATGAAGTTGCGAGGAAAATGACATGAATAACTACGTCCGCTTCTTCGATACGACGCTGCGAGATGGTGAGCAATCCCCGGGTGCAACCATGACAAGCACCGAAAAAATTGAAGTAGCTCGTCAGCTGGCTAGACTAGGCGTGGATGTTATCGAGGCAGGTTTCCCAATAGCATCCCCTGATGACCTTGCAGCAGTTCAGGCTATATCGTCTGATGTAGGCCAAGCCGAGTCTGTAAGTACATGGGCGGAAGATTCGGTACGGACACCCGTAATTTGCGGACTAGCACGTGCCTCTACACAGGACATAGATGCAGCCTGGGAGGCAATTCAATCCGCCGATTACCCTCGCATTCACACATTTCTGGCAACCTCCGATATTCACATGCGTCACAAACTACGCATGGAGCGAGAGGATGTAGTCGAAAGAGTCAGTACAATGGTAGCGTACGCGAAACAGTATTGCAGCGATGTAGAGTTCAGCCCAGAAGATGCTGGGAGAAGTGACCCAGAATTTTTATACATTGTTCTGGAACAAGCCATCAAGTCCGGGGCTACAACACTCAACATACCTGACACAGTAGGATACACAACTCCAGAGGAGTTTAGTACTTTAATATCCGGCATCATTGCCAATACCCCAGGTATCGACAACGTCATAGTTTCAGTGCATTGCCATGATGACCTAGGCCTAGCAACAGCAAACACGTTGGCTGGCATCCGAGCCGGTGCTCGGCAGGCGGAAGTGACAATCAATGGTATAGGAGAGAGAGCTGGAAACACATCTCTGGAAGAAGTAGTAATGGCCCTGCACACTCGCAGACCCATTTTTAGTCTTGAACATGGAGTGGATACCACCCAGATAACACGGGCTAGCCGGATAGTGAGCAAATACACTGGGATAGTTGTGCAACCCAACAAAGCCATAGTAGGTGCCAACGCCTTCGCACACGAGGCCGGTATTCACCAGGACGGAATGCTCAAGCACGAGGAGACTTACGAAATCATGCGTCCGGAGACTGTAGGATTGTCTCAGTCCACATTAGTTCTAGGCAAACATTCTGGACGACACGCGCTTCGCGTTCGCCTTCAAGAACTAGGTTTCGACCTGAGCGATGAGGAATTACAGGACCTATTCATACGTTTCAAACGAGTGGCCGACAAGAAAAAAGTCGTCGCCGATGCAGACCTTGTAGCACTGATCAGTGACGAGATTTATCAGCCACCGGAAGTGTTCCGACTCAAGGATGCCCAGGTAGTGTGTGGAACACTCGGGATGCCGACGGCCACAGTTCGCATCATCGGTCCGGATGGCAAAGAATCAGAGCAAGCTGCGATAGGCACTGGGCCAGTAGATGCGTGTTACAGCGCCATCGATAAAATTGTTCATCTCCCCAATGAATTGCAAGAGTACAATGTAAACGCAGTCACGGAAGGCATAGATGCGCTAGGGGAAGTCACAGTGCGCATCCAGGTAGACTCAGAGCAGATGGCTGCACCCCAACGGATCTCACCCCAGCGCGAACAACTTCAATATCGCACGTTCGGTGGACACGGAGCAAGCACCGATGTTTTCGTTGCCAGTGCACGCGCCTACGTAAATGCGCTCAACAAAGCACTGGCCGCGCTAGGCATACAGATCGACAAACCTGTAATCACTCCAAACTCCACCAAGGGAAAGGATTAGATCAAATCTATGTCTTTACAGCCACGTACTCTTTTCCAGAAAATCTGGGACAAACACCTAGTGGTCCAAGAGCCGCATTCTCCGGCTATTTTGTATGTAGATCTCCACCTAATTCACGAGGTCACATCACCACAAGCTTTTACAGGTCTGCGCAACCGAAACCTGCAAGTACGTCGACCGGACCGAACTTTGGCTACGATGGACCACTCTATCCCAACCACTCCACTCTCGCTGCCAATGGCCGACACCCAAGCAGCAGCGCAGCTTGAGCAGCTAGCGAAAAACTGTGCCGAATTCGACATAGAACTTTTCGACATGGATTCACCCTGGCGTGGCATTGTGCACGTAATTGGACCAGAATTAGGGCGTACACAGCCTGGGATGACTATAGTGTGCGGAGACAGTCACACATCCACACACGGCGCATTAGGGGCACTGGCTTTCGGCATCGGAACAAGCGAAGTGGAACACGTACTCGCCAGCCAATGCCTACTACAAGAAAAACCCAAGACTTTCGAAGTTAGGGTCGATGGTACACTCAGGGAGGGCATCTCGGCAAAAGATGTCATACTGGCATTAATTGCCAAAATTGGCACTGCGGGCGGCACTGGCCATGTATTTGAATATACGGGTACAGCGATTCGTACACTCTCCATTGAAGAGCGTATGACAGTGTGTAACATGTCCATAGAAGGAGGCGCGCGCGCCGGTATGGTGGGTCCTGATGACAGTACCTTCGAGTATCTAGCAAACCGAGAATACGCCCCTAAAGGACTAGAATGGGAATATGCATTGGAAGCATGGCGAAAATTACCCACAGATTCAGGTGCTGTCTATGATCGCAGCATAACGCTAAATGCGAACGATTTGGAACCGATGATTACGTTCGGCACAAACCCAGGTATGGGAATACCAATAACCAAGTGTGTTCCTGATCCGTCACAGGTTGGCAATGCGGACACGCGCCAGAGTCTGGAAAACGCTCTGACTTACATGGGACTACAACCAGGACAAAAATTACTAGGTCAACCAATCGACGTGGTCTTCATCGGTAGCTGCACTAACGGGCGCATATCAGATTTACGGCTCGCTGCGGATATTCTTCGCGGTCACAAAGTAGCTGAAAACGTGCGCATGTTGGTAGTCCCGGGATCTCAAAAGGTCAAGCAACAGGCCGAATCTGAAGGTCTTGATAGGATCTTCAGCACAGCAGGCGCAGAGTGGCGCGAGGCCGGATGCTCGATGTGCATTGCTATGAACAGCGACAAGGTTGATCCCGGCCAGTATGCAGTCAGCACCAGTAACCGCAATTTTGAAGGCCGTCAGGGCAAAGGAGGACGCACATTCCTAGCCTCTCCACTGACTGCTGCCGCGGCTGCTGTAAGAGGGGAAATCTCTGACGTTAGGACTATGTTATAAAATGGCTCAATTTACGCAAGTGACATCAAGGGTCATACCGTTACCCAACCGCAACGTAGACACCGACCAGATCATCCCAGCACGCTTTCTAAAGGTAACTGACAAATCTGGTCTAGGCGAAGCTCTGTTTTCAGATTGGCGCTACAACGCCGACGGCTCCGAGAAATCTGATTTCGTGCTAAACCATAAGCATCATCAGGGAGCTCAAATTTTGCTTGCCGGCGACAATTTTGGCTGCGGATCCTCGCGTGAACACGCACCCTGGGCACTCACAAGTTGGGGATTCCGCTCTGTAATATCCACTTCCTTTGCCGACATCTTCCACAATAACGCTCTAAAAAACGGTCTTCTACCGGTCATTGTGAACAAAGAAATCCACCAATCTCTGTTCGATTTGGTGGAGGAAATACCTACGGTGGCACTAACAATTGACCTAGCCAGTCAGAGCATCACCTTACCTGATGGAGATGCATTGAAATTCCCAATAGACAAATTCTCGAAAAATTGCCTACTGAGCGGAATCGATCAACTGGGTTACATTATGTCACACGATGCAAAGATTAGTACATACGAGACATCATGAAAAAAGCAGTTCAGATCTACGACACCACCCTCCGCGATGGCACCCAGCGCGAAGGGATATCTCTCTCGTGCGCTGACAAATTACGTATCGCTGCGCGTCTTGATGATTTAGGAGTAGCATACATTGAAGGTGGTTGGCCCGGATCAAATCCTAAGGATGTTGAATTCTTTCAACGAGTCCAGGACCTGAATCTCAAGCACGCAAAAATATCTGCATTCGGATCCACCTGCCGCTCCGACTCAAATCCGGAAGAGGACAGCAATATCCGTGCTCTATTGGAAGCGCAAACACCTGTATGCACTGTAGTGGGTAAATCGTGGACCTTGCACGTAACTGATGTCCTACAAACCAGGCTGGAAGAGAACTTGCGCATCATAGAGGAAAGCGTCAATTATCTAAAAAAGCGTGGCCGAGAGGTCATTTTCGACGCCGAGCATTTCTTTGATGGCTACAGAGAAGATGACGATTACGCTATGCAGACTCTCGTTGCTGCCCAGCGCGGTCAGGCTGACACGATAGTTCTATGCGACACAAACGGCGGCACCACTCCGTGGGAACTAGAGCACATTTTCAGCTCTGTTGCAGGGCAGCTTGAAGTACCTCTGGGAATCCACACCCACAATGATTCCGAATGTGCAGTAGCAAACACACTTGTAGCGGTACGGAATGGCGCAGTCCACATTCAGGGAAGCATCAACGGATATGGAGAACGATGTGGCAATGCAAACCTGTGCAGCATAATACCTGATCTAGAACTAAAAATGGGACTTCAGTGCCTACCGAAAGGTAATCTCAACAAATTACACGACTTGTCTAGGTTCATAGCTGAAATAGCCAACCTATCAAGCGATGAACATCAGGCCTACGTGGGCAAGAGTGCCTTTGCGCATAAAGGAGGATTACATGTAGCCGCAATGCGCCGTAACAGCCAGAGCTACCAACACGTGGATCCGACTTTAGTTGGAAACGAAATGCGAACTGTAGTTTCAGAACTCTCTGGATACGGCAATATGCTATCAAAGGCCGAAGAATTCGGTGTTCAGCTTCAGGATCGCGAGACGGCCCACGAAGTACTGGATGAAATTAAGGAGTTGGAGGCCAAAGGATTCTCTTTTGAAGCGGCCGAGGCATCGGTAGCAATCCGTATGCACCGGCGCCAACCCGGATACAGGCCGCCATTTACCTTCGTAGATTACTCCGCTACCGTACAGCACCGAGAAGGACGCGGTATGTTCGCTGAAGCCCTGGTGAAAATACGCGTAGGGGACTTGGAAATGCACACTGCCGGAGATGGCAATGGTCCGGTAAATGCCCTAAACATAGCTCTGCGCAAAGCGCTACTACCTAAGTTCCCGCAGCTCGAGCACATACATCTCTCTGATTTCAAAGTACGGATACTAAATGGCGAGGAGGGAACGGCTTCAATCACTCGAGTGTTAATTGATTTACACAACGATAGTCATCACTGGAGCACCGTTGGTGCTAGCACCAACATAATCGAAGCCAGTTGGCAGGCATTAATGGACGGTATCGAATACGGGTTGATTCTGGCATGAAAGCCCGTATCGCTGTACTGCCAGGAGACGGTATTGGCCCAGAAGTAACCGCTGGAGCCCAACAAATTCTGGAGCAGGTGGCCCATTTATTTGACCACAAATTCGAATTGGAAGAGTACTTAATGGGTGGCTGTTCAATCGACCGTTATGGCACCCCCCTGACGGATGAGACCCTTGCCGACTGTAACGCATCGGACGCAGTACTACTCGGGGCAGTAGGTGGACCAAAATGGGATGACCCAATGGCGAAGGTTAGACCCGAAATGGGTCTACTGGGATTACGCAAAGGAATGGGGCTCTTTGCCAACCTGCGTCCGGTGCGCCCACACCCTGACCTAATGCATGCATCTCCACTTAAGCCAGAACTACTCTCCGGAGTGGATATGCTCGTGGTTCGCGAGCTTACCGGCGGAATCTACTTTGGGGAACCACAAGGACGCGACAGTCAACCAGATGGTAATACGCGGGCTTTCGATTCAATGGTGTATTGGGATTATGAGATCGAACGGGTGGTGAAACTTGCCTGCAATCTAGCTGCCGGGCGCCGAAAGAAGGTTACATCCGTAGACAAAGCCAACGTGCTTGAAACATCCCGTCTTTGGCGACAGGTTGCCAACAATGTAGCAGTATCCCATCCGACCATTACGTTTGACCACCAATTGGTAGACGCAGCTGCCATGCGCTTAATTACACAACCATCGTCCTTTGATGTGCTAGTCACCGGCAATATGTTCGGCGATATTCTCACTGACGAGGCGTCAGTCCTCACAGGATCCATAGGCAATTTGCCTTCGGCCTCGCTGGGAGATAGCGGCACGGGGCTATACGAACCTATTCACGGATCCGCACCAGACATTGCTGGAGAGGGAATCGCTAATCCGATCGGCGCAATTCTCTCCGCAGCTATGCTGCTCCGGCATTCTCTAAATCTAGAATCCGAGGCATCCGCTGTTGAAGCTGCGGTAATGCACACCCTAGAGGAGGGCTGCCGCACTATAGACTTGCGCCAAGAAAAAGCGCTCTCCACGCAGCAGATGACAGCGGAAATAATAAAAAATTTAGAGACCCAGAAACGATGAGAGTTGCTTTTCAGGGTGAGCGCGGAGCCTATTCGGAGGCGGCTGCAATCACATATTATGGAACTGAAATCTACCCAGAGGCTTGTCAAACATTTGACGCAGTATTTCAGGCTGTAGATTCCGGTGACTGCGACCGTGGGATAGTACCAGTGGAGAATTCTCTCGCCGGCAGCATCCATCGCAATTATGACTTGCTACAACGCCACACTCTTTCAATCGTAGGAGAGTATATCTTCCGTGTTCGCCACTGTCTCATCGCACATCCCGACGTAGATCTGGGTGAAATACGTAAAATCATTTCACATCCTCAGGCACTGGCGCAATGCGAGGCATACATCGACAAGCTTGGCATTGAACGAGAACCCTGGTACGACACTGCTGGTGCGGTTAAAGCACTGCGAGACGATGATCGCCGCGATCACGCCGCTATCGCTTCTCGACGAGCAGCCGAAGTTTACGACATGCATATACTCGCAGCAAACATCGAGGACGTTGCTGCAAATTACACTCGCTTCCTCGCTTTGGCACAAGTTCCGGAAACACCAACCGGGACATCTTCGAAGACATCTATTGCCTTTACCCTACCTCAGGGTGGCGCAACGCCCGGATCACTTTTCCGAGCTATCGGTGTTTTCGCTATGCGCGATATCAATCTCACCAAAATCGAGTCGCGCCCGACACCCGTTGAAACTTTCAATTATATTTTCTACTTAGATTTTGAAGGACGCCATGATGATCCCAAGTGTATCCGCGCTCTAGATCATTTGCGCGAGATGGCCCCTGACGTCCGTATATTCGGATCCTATCGCACCGACGAAAATATATAGCCCAAAAAAGTGAGTCTAAAGCTGCTCCAGTTCATTCCTGACAGTCGCATACAAGCTCTCCGCACGTAATTCCTGCAAAGTTAGACATGGTGCTCCTAAGTGTTCTGCAAGTTCACGAGCTAGACCTTGATCAAACGCAGCATGTTCCATGTTGATGACCACACTACGAATACTGTCGCGCTGAAAACGCTCAGCCGCACGGTGAGATTCGTCCTTGGGCGGCATATTCGTCATAGCCACATTTCCCGCCCCATCGGTTAGCACAATCATCAGCGGCATTACATCCGGATACAGATATCGCTGTTGCCGGATTACCTGGTACGCCAGCGCCAGTCCAGCAGTGAGAGGCGTTTTTCCGCCAACGGGAATGTCAGCAAGCGCGCGCCGTGCAAGCTCCACCGAGCTAGTGGGCGGCAATACGATGCTGGCATCTTTCTTCTGAAAGACGATTAACCCCACACGATCCCGACGCTGGTAAGCATCAGTTAACAATGAGAATATCGCCCCCTTGGTAGCACTCATGCGTTCTGCCACCGCCATAGACCATGACGCGTCTACCACAAAAAGAACTAGATTAGCCGATTTGCGGACCCGGATCTTTCGCTGTAGATCCTGCATTGTTACGGAAAAGGCTACTTGCTTGCGCTGCTCAGACCGATGAATCTGATGAGGAGCAGCAGCTCGCAGCGTGGCATCGAACGCAATATCAGATACCTTTCCGTGAGCAGGACGAGCCTGAACATAGCGTCCGCGTTTCCGATCAGTCAGCGTTCTACTTCGTTTTCCACCATGCTTACGCGTCAACTTGTCCAAAGGAGTGTCAAGGGAACGTGCTTCGAATTCTGGGCCGACATCATCCTTACGCCCTCCATCCTCGAACTGAGATTCATTTGAAACATGTGGGGAATGTTGATCTGCCTGATCGACCGTGGCAGTATCAAGATTTTCATGCTGAGGAGATTGAAAATTTACGTCTTTTTTTTTACGGTATCGCTTTTTTCTAGCTCCGATTCTAGTGAGTGAGATTCCTGTACATCAGAGCTTACCTGCTCTAGTCGAGTCTCTAGTTCTTCCAAAGCAAGACCTTCTGACTCAAATGGGCCCTTCTTTATTCTGTGCGGAAGTGCTAACTGAGCTGCCAACAAAATATCACTGTGGCTGATTGCTAATTGCCCGCACAACGCAGCATGCGCCCGTGAAGCCCGCAAAATCACTAAATCGGCTCGGTGACCATCTACGCGCAAGCTACTGGTAAGTGCAGCAATAGTCTCAAGATCAGTTCGCGAGTATGACACGGTATCGACAATTTCTCTAGCACGCATGATTTCAGTTGAGATTGATGTGACCTCCGATTGCCATTTTTCTCGAAAAGCAATTGGGTCTGATTCAAATTCCAGAATACGCTCCATGATTGCAACACGGTCCCTAGAATCATCCAAACCACGGATGTCCACAGCTAGTGCAAAGCGGTCAAGCAATTGTGGGCGTAAATCTCCTTCCTCAGGATTCATAGTGCCCACTAGAATGAAACGTGCCGGATGGCTGAAGGAGATGCCCTCTCGCTCGACTACGTTGACGCCCATCGCTGCTGAATCCAAGAGCAAGTCAACTACATGGTCGTCTAGAAGATTGACTTCGTCAATGTAAAGCAGGCCACGATTGGCTGCAGCCAAGACCCCTGGCTCAAAGTGACGCTCACCACGCTGAATGGCTTGCTCGATATCCAACGTACCCACTACACGATCCTCTGTAGCACTTACCGGAAGATCTATGAAAGATGTAGGACGCATTATCCCAGGCAAAGATTCATTCCCAGAAGCACTTTCTTGGCATTCCGTACACCATTGGGTAGGTTGATGTGGATCACATCCAAAGCGACAATGCTCCACAACCTTCACATCAGGGAGAAGCGCCGCAAGGGCACGTGCTGCGGTTGACTTAGCGGTACCCCTGTCCCCTCGTATGAGCACCCCACCGATACGTGGATTTACCGCATTCAGCAAAAGAGCGCGCTTCATATTATCATGACCGACAATCGCTGCAAACGGATATGTGTTGGACATATACGTTCCTCCGAGAGCATTATACCGTGAAGTACGCATAGGTTGTCAATCGCCGCAATCAGACCTATAATGTCCCTATATTATCTAGATGGTGGATTTAAAGAACGATAGTCAGATGGATACTGACCAACCCCACGATACTGAGATTCAGACACCCTTGCAGTCACAGCAGTCCCCGCCACAGACCATGGGTACGCTTTTGGCAGCAGAGAGCCTCGAACTCACCTCACCTAAGCATGGAGAGTTACGCAATGGTACGATCGCACGCGTGTCACCCAATGCAATTTGGGTGGACATCGGTGCAAAAAGCGAAGGCATCATCCCAGAAAACGAAATCAATATTATTGGCGCAGATGCACAGGAAGAATTACAAGTAGGCGCCCAGTGTACCCTTTACGTGGTACGGGGTGCCAGTCAGGACGGCCCTGTCGTTCTATCACTACTGAAAGCAAGGCAAATGGAGGAGTGGCAACAAGCAAAGCAACAGATGCAAGAAAGCAACGTTCACACAGGGCAGGTTCTGGAATGTAATCGCGGTGGCTTGGTAGTAACGTTTGGTCAATTACGCGGATTCCTGCCGGCATCTCTGATGACCATGAAACGTCAGCGTCGAAAGGCGGGTTCCGAACCTTCAAAGCAGTGGAAAGACATGATTGGCGAAGAACTTACCTTTAAAATCACGGAGGTAGACACGACGGAAAATCGCTTAATTGTTTCAGAGCGAGCAGCTGAAAAAGAAGTGCAGGACGAGAAACGCGAACAGTTGCTTGCAAGTATTCAGTCTGGGCAAACCCTTGCCGGACGCGTAGTCTCTTTGGCAGACTTCGGGGCCTTTGTTGATCTTGGCTCCTTAGATGGGCTGGTGCATATCTCACAAATCTCGTGGCAACAAATCGATCATCCCCGTGAGGTTCTCAAAGTAGGACAAGAAGTCAATGTCCGGGTCATCAGCGTAGATCGCAAGCGACAACGAGTAGGACTATCTCTTAAAGCGCTAGAGGAAGACCCCTGGAACGCTCTATCTCACAAATACAAGGAGGGACAACTGGTGAGGGCTACCATCACGCGACTAGCGAAATTCGGCGCATTCGCTGCCCTGAAAGATGATGAACATATCGAAGGGCTGGTGCACATATCCGAACTTGCGGAGAGAATTGTGGTGCACCCCAAAGAAGTAGTCCGGGAAAACGAAGAGGTCACGCTTCGCATCATGAAAATCGAATCTGAACGCCGTAGAGTTGGACTCAGTCTCAAGGAAGTGGCATCGGCTCGCTACGCTGACCTCGACTACGACTTCTACATAGCCAGCGCTAAGAACCCACAACCTGAGATAGGTCGAACATAACTTGTTGATGCATTCGTTCTCATGCTAATCAATGATTAGCATGATTACTCCTCGATAGTTTCGCATGGTACTGGAAATACATGCACTATCTAGTTAAGTTGGTAAACTAAACACAAATGCATAGTCTGAAAAGAACAGTAAAACTGTGTCGAATTTTTTGGTAAAATAGTAACGGATTAGAGCAATTATAGGATCACTATGTCGACGAACATGCAGCGGTTTACCGAACGAGCACGCCGAGCACTTAACACCGCTCAGGTTGAGGCTGAACGCCTCGGGCAGCACGTCATTTGCCCAGAACACTTGTTACTGGGATTAATGTTAGATGATGGCGGAATTGCATACGAAGTCTTAAATGACCTAGGCATAGACACCGAAAGTATGAAGAAAGTCGTCTCCCGTTTAGCGGTCGCCCGTAACGAGGACATTGGAGAAAACCAGCAGAGCCTCTCGCCAGCAACGGAGAGCACCCTAGAAAAAGCCTTCAAAGAGGCTAGACGTCTAGGTCATCGTTATATAGGCACGGAACATCTCTTGTTAAGCCTAGTTCGGGATGAGGACGGGATTGCCAATCAGGTTTTGAAAAAATTGGGTATTTCATCACAACAAGTCCGCCGACACACGCGCAGGGTATTGAAAGAGAATACTACTACCCAGAAGGAAAAAATATTGGGGCAAGGTCAGAGGAAACGAAAAAGAACCGAAAAGAATAAGACCCCGCTTGCAGATCAGCTAGCAACTGACTTGACAGCGCTTGCCGAGAAAGAAGGTCTAGACCCTGTCATCGGTAGGCACACTGAGGTAGAACGAGTCATTCAGATTCTTGCACGCCGTACCAAAAACAACCCAGCCCTAGTCGGTGAGCCAGGTGTTGGCAAAACAGCAATTGTCGAAGGTCTTGCACAGCGTATAGTATCGGGGGATGTGCCAGAGTTACTGTTTGGCAAGCGAGTACTGCAGCTTGATGTCGGATCTATTGTGGCGGGAACAATGTACCGAGGTCAATTCGAAGAGCGCATGAAACGAATTATTACTGAGATAAAACAGTCCAGCGCGATTCTTTTCATTGACGAAGCGCACATGCTCGTTGGTGCAGGCGCTGCGGGATCCACTGTGGACGCCGCTAACATTCTGAAGCCCGCCCTATCACGTGGTGAGCTACAGGTAATAGGAGCAACCACACTAGAAGAATACCGCAAACACATTGAGGGTGATGCCGCCCTAGAGCGCCGATTCCAACCTGTGCAGGTCGATGAACCCACCATCGATGAAACCATAGCAATTTTGAAAGGCATTAAAGAACGTTATGAGCAGCACCACCGATTGACCATCACTGATGAGGCCATTGATGCAGCCGCTCATCTTTCCGTACGTTACATCGCGGATCGTTTTCTGCCGGATAAGGCTATCGATCTCATTGATGAATCCGCATCACGAGTACGAATGTACAAGAGTCCCGAGGCACTTCAACTAAAAGAGATGGTCAACAATCTGAAAACAGTGCGCGAACATCACGATCTAGCCCTCGAGGAAGCACGCCAGTCTGATGCCGATACACTACTAGCACACGAAGAGGAATTAGAAGAAAAACTAGAGAAGCTACGCGCCGGCTGGAACCGCGCTGCCGGGCCCCAACTAACGGAAGAGGACGTGGCTGAAGTTGTCTCAATGTGGACCAAAATTCCGGTGACGCAAATCACCGAAGCCGAAACCGAACGGCTGCTGCGAATGGGGTCCGCACTGCACAAACGAATAATCGGCCAGGATGACGCAATAGAATCCATTTCTCGATCTATCCGACGTGCACGGGCTGGTCTGAAGGATCCACAGCGACCAATTGGGTCTTTCATCTTCCTTGGACCGACAGGAGTGGGGAAGACTGAGTTAACCAAAGCGCTAGCGGAATTCCTGTTTGGCAGTGACGAAGCCCTCATCCAACTGGAC
>JAKUPR010000023.1:14627-24123 GCA_022450585.1 Anaerolineales bacterium
CTATCTCAAGTTTTATTTTCTCTGGTCCCACAGGGGTAGGAAAAACAGAACTAACCAAAGCCTTAGCAACATATTTCTTTGGGAGTGAAGAAGCAATGATAAGACTTGACATGTCAGAATTCATGGAACGACATACTGTCAGTCGATTAATAGGTTCTCCGCCCGGTTATGTAGGTTATGAAGACGCTGGGCAACTTACCGAAGCCATACGCCGAAGACCATACTCCATTGTAGTCTTTGATGAAGTGGAAAAAGCACATCCAGAGGCACACAACATCCTCCTGCAAATCATGGAGGAAGGTCACCTGTCCGACGCAAAAGGAAAAAAGGTCGATTTCCGAAACGCGTTAATTATTATGACATCCAACGTGGGGGCAGAACTTATACGCACACAGACGGGCTTCGGATTTCAAGGTTCACGAGACCCAGAAGTAAAGGCAGACCAAGCGTACGTCGAAATGCGCAAGAAACTGACCGAAGCCCTGCGTGAAATATTTCGGCCAGAGTTCCTCAATCGCGTTGACGAAACCATAGTCTTCAGGTCACTCTCCAAAGAGGAAATCACCGAAATAGTTGACCTTGAATTGAAGAAGGTGGAGAAACGTCTGGCAGCACGAAACCTAGAGTTCGATGTTAGCTTAGCGGCGCGAGAATTTCTCGCCGACGAAGGTTTTGACCCCGAGTACGGTGCACGCCCGTTGCGGAGAGTGATTCAGCGAAGGGTTGAAGATGCTCTCTCCGACATACTACTGGAATCGCCAGTAGAGTCTGGAATTGTGAAGATAAATTTCAATGAAGATGACCAAATCACTGTCGAAATCGATGAGAAAGCAATTCGCCAACCACCACCTTCTGGAATGGCGTCAAACAGTGAAACAGACACTGCAACCATAGAAGCAGAAGTGATTTCCTGAGCCAACCCTGACAGAAAGACGTGGATATATTAATGCACTATGGACTATAATCCATAGTGCATTTTCAATTGCTGCAGGACCAAATGGCAAAAACTAAAACCCAGTACGTATGTGGACAATGCGGACGTTCAGCCCCACGCAATATGGGCAAATGTCCACAATGTGGTGAGTGGAACAGCATGTCTGCCCAGGTTATTTCGAACAAGATTGACACTTCACAATCAGAGATATATGGTTCGATAACCAGCAAACCCATACAGTTGGAACACATCGACGCACCGACCACAAACCGCATACCTTTGCCAATTACTGAGTTCGCACGCGTTCTTGGAGGAGGTATAGTGCCGGGCTCTGTCGTACTTGTTGGAGGGGACCCCGGAATCGGCAAAAGCACCCTCATGCTACAACTTGCAACCGAAGTGGCATCACAAGGATTGGTGGTTTTGTACGTATCCGGAGAGGAATCTACACACCAGATCAAAATGCGCGCTGTCCGTCTTGAGGATAGCTACGAAGATGCATTAAGCAATCTATACCTTGTAACTGAGACAAATCTCCACCAAATAATAGAGCACATACAAACACTCGAGGCTCGCTTGGTGATAATAGATTCTATCCAAACTATCACGAGTAATGATCTGGATTCAGGGGCAGGTTCGGTAACGCAGGTACGTGAATGCACATCACAGCTCACCCGCATTTCCAAGACAAACGATATAGCCATGTTCCTGGTAGGCCACGTAACGAAAGAGGGAGCTATCGCTGGGCCACGAGTTCTTGAGCACACGGTAGACACCGTGCTATATCTTGAAGGAGACAGGCATCATGCCTATCGCCTTCTGCGTGGAGTAAAGAACAGATTCGGTCCAACTTCGGAAGTCGGCGTGTTTGAAATGAGCGGAAAAGGAATGTTAGAGGTCACCAACCCTTCGGAAGCATTTCTAGCGGAACGAATGGCAAGAGCACCCGGGTCTACCATTACTGTGACCATGGAAGGCACCCGACCAATACTAGTCGAGGTACAGGCACTCGCAAGCACCACAGCCTTCGGAAATCCTCGACGGACACCAAATGGAGTAGATTTTAACCGCTTGCTACTAGTGACAGCTGTACTCGCCAGACGCATGCACATGAGCCTGGCAAATCAAGACGTGTTCGTCAATATTGTAGGCGGGCTGCAAATTCAGGAGCCAGCAGCGGATCTAGCCATTGCAACCGCAATAGCGTCCTCGGTGAAAGACCAACCAGTTCCAGCCGACATGATTCTATTGGGAGAAATCGGCCTTTCAGGTGAATTGCGTGCATCCGGACACCTGTCAGCACGACTCCACGAAGCCGCTAAGCTGGGTTTCAAACGCGCTATAATCCCCAGTTCCGCAGCGTATACAGATGACTTTCCAGTTGAAATAGACGTCACACGCGCCCGGGATCTAAGGGATGCCCTAAAAATAGTGCTGCCAACACAATGAGGGTCACCCACTTTTTGACTTTCGTCACAGCTTATGTTAAGATGCTTTAGAGTTCGTCCCTAACAACAATTATTCAGACGAGCATCTGGCCTTATTTATTTCGCCTTTTTTCACTTTATTGGATCGCATTTGGGTTTTTTTTGCCGGTATTAGAATACACGCAAGCAGACCCTTAAACAATAATGACTTTGTCCCATAGCCACTAAGTGAAACAATAGAGCGAGGTACCAGGCTGTGTGCTCAGCTATTGGTATCTGGAGGCATTTTGCGAGCAGATTCAATATCACGGATTGCCGGCCTGATTGGCTTCGCCATTGTCGGATTTTATCTTGAAGAACAAGCCCCCAGACTTATCCGAGAATTACTTTCCGCGGAGTTACGACTGTGGCTTTTTCCCATTACAGGTGCACTCTTCGGGATACTAATTGCCCCATATCTAACCACACGTCCGGCGCGTACATTGCGCAAAATACTGGGGCAGACCTCTACACAAATATTGCTCGCCGGCCTAATAGGTCTAGTATTAGGATTGCTAGTGGCCGCACTACTTGCATGGCCGCTTTCCACTTTGCCACAGCCGCTAAATCAGGTTTTCCCCTCAGCTGGTGCAATCCTCTGTGCATGGTTGGGAATTACAATATTTGTCGCACGACGCACGGAAATTATGAGTACTTTACGACTACGATTTCGAGAAACTGAGCGAGACACCAGTAAATTCACACAAAACGGACACGGGATCTTACTAGATACCAGCGTAATTATTGATGGAAGGGTATATGACATCAGCAAAACCGGCTTCATCACCGGGCCGCTATTAGTCCCAATTTTCGTTCTCAACGAACTCCAACAGGTAGCAGATTCGTCTGACGTCACACGCCGTAGTCGTGGCCGTCGTGGTCTGGAATTATTAAACAAGCTACAACAAGAAGCGAGTGTACCGGTTGAGGTCAGCAATATGGACGTGGACGAAATGAGTGAGGTTGATGACAAACTGGTTGCACTAGCGAAACGACTTCACTGCCCAGTAGTAACTACTGACTACAATCTGAACCGTGTTGCTGAGATCCAAGGCGTCACAGTACTGAACATAAATGATTTGGCCAATGCAGTCAAGGTTGCCTGCCTACCAGGCGAAGAATTGGAACTAACAATAATTCAGGACGGCAAGGAAATAGGCCAGGGCGTAGGATACCTAGAGGATGGAACAATGGTGGTAGTAGATGGTGGTGGCCAGCACATGAATAAAAGAAAGAACATTGTGGTAACTAAGGTGCTCCAGACGTCTGCTGGACGAATGCTATTCGCACGTCTGAATGAGTAGCGCAGCTAGGAAAACGAAACAAACTATGGATCTGCAAGTTTACAATACACTCACCCGTCGGAAAGAACCCTTTGCCCCGCTTGAACCCGGGCATGTAGGCATGTATGTATGCGGACCAACAGTGTATGACCACGCTCATATTGGTCATGGAAAACTATATGTCTCCATGGACATCATAGTGCGCTATCTTCGGTTCACGGGAAATCAGGTGCTATACGTACAGAACATTACAGACGTAGGCCACCTTCTCGATAGTGGCGAGGATCGTATCTTAAAGGGCGCGCGCCGGGAGAAAACCGAGCCTATGCAGATTGTGGAGCGCTATATGCGCTCGTATATGGATGACATGGATGCCTTGCATAACCTCCGTCCCGACATTATGCCTAGGGCAACTGGACATGTACCCGAACAGATTGCGGCTGTGGAGCAACTAATTGAGAAAGGACACGCCTACGAAGTGGAGGGCTCAGTATACTTTGATGTTTCATCCTCTCCAAATTACGGTAAGCTGTCCGGGCGTAGAATACAGGAACTAGAGGTAGGCACCCGCGTCGATTTTCGAGAGGAGAAACGTAGCCCACAAGACTTTGCGCTCTGGAAACGGGCAGATTCAGAGCACATTATGCGTTGGCGCAGCCCATGGGGAGAGGGTTTTCCAGGCTGGCATATCGAGTGCAGTGCGATGGCTGAGAAGTATCTAGGATCAAATTTTGATATTCATGGGGGGGGACTGGATAACATCTTTCCACACAACGAATGCGAGATAGCACAATCAGAAGCAATGAGCGGAATGCCGTATGCCAATTACTGGCTGCACGCTGGCACCCTCACCGTCGAAGGGGTGAAAATGAGCAAAAGTTTGGGAAACTCCATCACCCTCCACAAAGCCTTACAGCAATATCCGCCTGAAGTATTGCGCTTCTTCATGCTATCAAGCCATTACCGCAGCCCAATCGATTATTCAGATGAAGCCCTGGCAGCTGCTGGGCGGGGATGGGAACGTCTTGTCGCTCCGGCTCTGGAGGTACAAAGAGCACTGCAGCAACCAGAAGGAGACAAAGGTGTTACCGTTAACCTCACTGAAAGCATTGAAAGTGCCCGTTCCAATTTCATATCAGCCATGAACGATGATTTCAATGCCCCGGGGGCACTCGCAGTGCTGTTTGACTTTACTAAACAGGTGAACACTATGCTGGCAGAACATGCTCGTCCTGATGATGGGACACTGCACTTGATTAACAGTCTGTACCGAGATTTGGCGGGTGATGTTCTCGGTCTACTACCCACCCTTAGCAGAGAATCCCGAGAGGACAAACTTGTCGGCCTACTTGCTGATATCCGTAGTGAAGCGCGCGCGCGTGAGGACTTCAATACATCTGACAAAATCAGAGATCAGCTTCGCCAAACCGGAGTGACACTAGAGGACGGAAAATCAGGCACCACCTGGAAAATAGACGCTCAGAGCTCAAGTGACTGAACTGCTTTACCGACGCAATGCCCTCTTGGAAACAATATCCGCCAGGCGACGTCGGATAGAACGACTGATTCTACCGCAGGAATCCCAGTCCACTAGTAACAAGAAGCTCATCGTCGCCGCAGAGAGACTCTCAATACCTATAGAACGAATACCTCTTGCTGAAATTAGGCATCTCTCCGACAATGGTGTACAACAGGACGTACTCTTAGAAGTGAGTCCCTACCCGTATGCTGACATCGCATCAATATACGAACGCGCACAATCACTGCAAGAAGCACCATTGGTTTTGATACTAGATCTGCTCCAATCCCCAGGAAATTTGGGTCGTTTACTACGCACAGCAGAGGCTGTAGGCACACACGGTGTAGTCATCCAAAAAAGGCGTGCAGGAGGTGTGACCCCCGCTGTTGTAGCAGCGTCCATGGGTGCTAGCGAGCATTTGTTGATTGCCAGAGTCACCAATATCGCACGTACAGTCGAACAAATGAAAAGGGACAATCTGTGGGTTGCAGGCCTACACGTAGGATTGGAAAACCAGCCTCTTACCCAATGCGACCTTAACCGTCCTCTAGCACTGGTTGTTGGAAACGAAGCCCAAGGATTACGTCGGTTGGTAAGAGACCGTTGTGACTTTTTGATAAACATACCCATGCATGGGCATATACAATCCCTTAATGCTGCCATCGCAGGGTCACTGGTTCTTTATGCTGCCCGCACAGCGCGCGACAATCTCCCGGAAAACCAGCACCATTGACGGCTCTGCCTATCCCTGTTAGACTTGCGCGAGTTATAGCTGAAAGGGGGCAAACCGGTTTCGGGAATTTGCTTGACCGCCAACACGAAACCTTGGTATAATCGGCATGGCGCCATCAGGAGGGCGCTCTTTTTAACTTAGCTTTAGCTGCTTGCGTAGATGGTCACGCCGACGTAGCTCAATTGGCAGAGCAAGCGCTTTGTAAGCGCTAGGTTATGGGTTCGAGTCCCTTCGTCGGCTCAAATGGGGCAGGCGCCGGAGATGGTGAGCCGGGCCGGTCTGTAAAATCGGTGGCATTAGCCTGAGTGGGTTCGAACCCCACCCTGCCCACCTGAACAGCAACCGGGCCCTCGTAGCTCAGGTGGCAGAGCACACCCTTGGTAAGGGTGAGGTCATGGGTTCAAATCCCATCGAGGGCTCCAAAATAGAAACCGTTCTGCGCCTAGCGCAAGGAGGTTAGATACTTATGGCAAAAGAAATGTTTGATCGCAGCAAGCCGCATTTGAATGTGGGTACTATGGGGCATGTAGACCATGGCAAAACCACATTGACGGCTGCGATCACCAAGGTTCTATCAATTCAGGGAGGTGCGGACTTCCGTGCATTTGACACTATCGATAACGCTCCAGAAGAGAAGGCTCGTGGGATTACCATAGCGATTGCGCATGTGGAATACGCCACAGAGAACCGACATTACGCACATGTTGACATGCCAGGGCACCGTGACTACATCAAGAATATGATCTCAGGTGCCGCGCAAGTAGACGGTGCCATTCTTGTGGTGTCCGCGCCCGATGGCCCAATGCCTCAGACTCGCGAGCACGTGCTATTGGCGCGTCAGGTTGAAGTGCCCTACATTGTATGTTACATCAATAAGGTGGACATGCTAGATGACCCTGAGTTACTCGAGCTAGTTGAGCTTGAGCTGCGTGAAATGCTAACCGAGTATGGATTTCCGGGAGACGACACCCCCATCATAAAGGGTAGTTCGTTACAGGCATTAGAAAGTGATAGCACAGACATAGATGCATCGGAGTACAAAAGCATACTGGAATTGATGCAGTCAGTAGATAGTTACATCCCGGCTCCGGAGCGCGAGAAGGATAAACCCTTCATGATGCCAATAGAGGATGTCTTCAGTATCAAGGGGCGTGGCACAGTGGTAACTGGCCGTATTGAGCGCGGCACGGTTAATTTGCAAGATCCAGTTGAACTTATTGGCTTGCAGGAGGAGTCGAAAAAGTCTGTGGTAACTGGGGTAGAGATGTTCCACAAACAACTTGAGGAGGGTGAAGCGGGCGACAATGCTGGTATCCTATTGCGCGGGGTGGACCGTGAAGAGGTAGAGAGAGGAATGGTGCTGGCCAAGCCAGGTAGCATAACTCCGCATACTAGATTCAAAGCTGAAGTGTACGTACTTACTAAAGAAGAGGGTGGACGACATAAAGCTTTCTTCGCAGGATATCGCCCACAGTTCTTCATTCGTACTATGGATGTTACAGGCTCTATAACCTTACCCGAAGGAGTGGAGATGGTCATGCCAGGCGACAACGTAAATATGGATGTGGAGTTGATAACACCTGTTGCCCTAGAGAAAGGTTCTAAATTTGCCATCCGGGAAGGCGGCCTGACAGTCGGCGCTGGCGTAATTACAGAAATTACTGAGTAAACTATGGCTAGAAAAGACGTTAGACCCGTGGTTACTTTAGCATGCACAGAATGCAAGGAACGCAACTACACTACCGGCAAGAATCGACGTAACGACCCGGGGAGGCTAGAATTAAGTAAATATTGTCCCCGTTGCCGCAAGCATCAAGAGCATCGAGAGACAAAGTGATTGGAGCTGGAGAACAGGAATCAGAGCAGAGGTGAACGGACCTGTTGGTCGCGTATCGACTTAGGCGAGTAGCTCAACTGGTAGAGCAACGGTCTCCAAAACCGTAGGTTGTGGGTTCAAGTCCTGCCTCGCCTGCCTTAAGAGCAATAAATGCACAGTAAATGAGGCACTCGGTTAAGATATCGAAGCCGTCACCAAGAAAGGATTGATTTGGAACTGGGCCACACATGGATTTTAGTGAGCTTATAGGACCGGCAGTGATTGGACTAGTGATTGCACTAGTAGCCTTCACTATTTTCAGTACTCGCCAGCAGTTAGTAGCATACATGCGTGAAACGCGAGCAGAGTTGGGAAAGGTATCATGGCCAAACAGAGCAGAGGCTACGGACTTAACCGTAGTGGTATTGGTTACAATTACAGTGAGCGCACTGTTCCTAGGATTTTTTGACGCAGTTTTTACATGGGTGTTTGCACAGGTCATTCAGTAAAGCAATGGGGAACGACAGAGTAGCAGAAGACATGCAGAGTGACTCGCTTCCGGAAATACAACCAAGCGAGGATGAAACATCTGGCATATCGGATGAAAATACTGAGCAGCAAGAAATTGACTTCGACATCGACTTCGAAGACGATCTCGGACCATCTTTAGAGGAGGTTCTAGAGGCAGCCACGAGGGATGCTAATACTTCCCAAGAAAATGATGGCGATGCTGAGGAAAACGAAAACTTCGTAGAGTCAGAAGGTGAAGGAGAACTGAACCGACATTGGTATGTGGTGCACTGCTACTCAGGCTATGAGAACAAAGTATGCCACAACCTTGAACAACGAATTGAAAGTATGGGTATGCGCAATGAGATATTTGACGTGGTAGTACCCACTGAGGAAGAAATTGCCGTAAAGGACGGCAAGCGCAAAACAGTTGAGCGGCAGGTCTTCCCAGGATACATCCTGGTACAAATGGAACTTTCGGAAGAGTCATGGTACGTAGTGCGTAACACTCCGGGCGTTACGGGATTCGTAGGCATGGGTAACAAACCTACAGCATTGCCAGAACAAGAAGTCAGTCACATTATCAAGCGCATGGAAGCTGACGCACCGCGTATTACAGTAACGTTCAAGGAAGGCCAAAAAGTACGAATTATTGATGGTCCTTTTAATGATTTTATCGGTACAGTGCAGGAAATTGATATGAATCGTGCTAAGGTCCGTGTTACAGTATCATTTTTTGGACGGGAAACGCCAGTGGAACTTGATTTCTTACAAGTAGAAAAAGTATAACAGCGGGAGCAGCGCAGTGGCAAAAAAACTAAAAGCAATAGTAAGGCTACAATTAGAGGCAGGCAAAGCAAGTCCAGCACCACCGGTCGGCCCGGCGTTGGCTACGCATGGAGTGAATCTGATGGCGTTTTGTAAAGAATACAACGCACGCACTCAGAACCGTACCGGCGAGATTTTGCCAGCGGATATATCAATATTTGCTGACGGCTCGTTCCAATTCGTGCTAAAGACACCTCCAGCAGCTGTCCTATTACGTACAGCTGCTGGATTGGAGAAAGGTTCGGCAGATCCTTTACGGGAAAAGGTCGGCAAAGTCACTCGGGCGCAGGTGCGCGAAATTGCCGAAACAAAAATGAAGGATCTAAATGCCCACGACATTGAGAATGCAATGCTCCAAATAGAAGGTACAGCACGCTCGATGGGAATTATGGTTGAGGGATAAAAGA
>JAKUPR010000024.1:0-12908 GCA_022450585.1 Anaerolineales bacterium
CGAGGTGACCGGATCGGTTGTCCTTACTGATATAGAAAACCAAGTCAAAGTCGCAATACTGAGTAATTTCTTACGACCTAGAGCGGCGTTAATTGATCCGGAATTGGCACTGTCTTGCCCTGCAAAGGTGACGGCTGAAAGTGGCATAGATGCTCTAGTGCATGCAATTGAGGCTTATACTGCCATTGATTATGCTGATGCGAAGTTCCCGGAAGGTGAAGAGACTTTGTTTCCGGGGTGCAATCCCATGGGTCAAATGGTGGCTGCACAAGGTATCCAGCATGTTGCCCGATTTCTCGTTGATGCGGTCAAACAACCTGATGATCTTGATGCGCGTACAGGAATGGCTATGGCAGCTATGCTAGGAGGACTGGCGTTCTCGAACGCGTGCGTTGCACTGGTGCATGCTATGGAATATCCGCTAGGAGGGCTGGTACACTGTTCACATGGACAGGGAAATGGTTTGCTGCTCCCGTATGTGATGCGGTTCAATTCACCGACAAGAACGAATGAATTTGCTCAAATCGCTGGCTGGCTCGGCGAAGAAGTGAATGACAAGCCAGTGGAGCAGGCGGCGCAACAAGCGGTTATGGCTGTGGAAAGATTGAACAATGAGATTGGTATACCGAAGAGACTTAGCGACATTGGCGTGAGGTCTGAGGACATCTTACCTATGGCTGAGAAGGCATTCAGTATAAAGCGTCTATTGCGGTTTAATCCTCGACACGTTGACTTGGAAGATATAGTGAGGATATATTCCGATGCCTTATAATATTCTCGGCCACTGATTATGTGACGCTGCTCAGAGTATTTCTCCGCGACTAATTGTGGCGAACAAATGACATTGCAGGAACGCTGTTTTCAATTGCCATCGATGCTTGTGAATATGCGTGGCAGGACTTTTCTAGGGCAATCAAGCTGGGAGTCGAGTCAGGAAGTATGGCGAATATGGGTTACAGGATTTCAACCAGAGAGGTTTTAAGCGTTGAAACGATTTGATCGATCTCCGCCTCACCTGCAATTAAGGGTGGTGCTGTTATTACGACATTCGAAAAGTCCGGAACTGTGTTGCTATTTCGCATCAGAATTACCCCCCGCCTTCTGCATCCATCAATCACATCTCCAACCTTGTCGCTAGAGAGTGGGGCCCTAGAATCCTTGTCTGAGACTAGTTCTACACCGGCTACAAGTCCGCGCCCACGTATTTCGCCCACATAGGGGTGTTCGTTCAACTCATCCATCTGACGCATCATATACATGCCTTGTCTTTTAGAGTTCTCGACTAGGTATTCGTTCTCCAAAATCTCAATATTCTTTAGTGCGACTGCAGCAGCAACAGGATGAGCTCCGTAGGTGTTGATGTGTCTGAAATGTGCCATATCATTGTTCTCACTTAGAAAGGCGTCGAATATCTCCTGGCGAACGAGTGTTGCGGCCAACGGCATGTAACCACTCGCAATCCCTTTTCCAAAAGTAAAGATGTCAGGTTTTACTCCCCAGTGTTCGTAGCCAAACATTTTTCCTGTGCGCCCAAAACCTGACACCACCTCGTCGAGAATGAGCAGTACGCCGTATTTGTTGCATACAGTACGCACTGCTGGGAGATATTCATCTGGTGGAATCAATACACCGCCGCCGGAGATGATTGGCTCCATGATAAATGCCGCTATTGTTTGTGGGCCTTCATAGATGATTGTGTCTTCCAGAATCTTGGCGCATTCTAGTCCATGTGACGTGGGAGTCAGTGCTTGGCTAGCTCGGTACTGATAGGGTGGTGGGATATGTACAAAACCTGGGGCACCCACTCCATAACCAATTTTACGTTCCGCCTGACCTGTAGCGCTTAGCGCACCCAGGGTATTACCATGGTAAGCACGGTAACGGGAGATGATTTTGTAGCGTTGGTGACCGCTAGGCTCACCGGATTGTGCATGGTATTGCCAAGCGACCTTGAGGGCGACTTCATTTGCTTCTGAGCCGCTGCTGGAAAGAAACACCCGTCCTTGCATGTCCACCATCTCCAGAAGCTTTCTTGTTAGAGCAAGTCCGGTTTCGTGCGTCATGGTTGGGTTTAGATAGGACAAGCGCTGCATCTGTTCGCTTGCTGCAGTTGCGATTTCTTTGCGTCCGTACCCTACATTAACGCACCAGATTCCAGAAACTCCGTCCAGATATGTTTTCCCATTCTTTGCCTGTAGATAGCATCCATCTGCCTCTACAATTTGTTCAGGTGGGTTATGAAGTAGTGATTGATGCTGCGTGAGCGGATGCCAGATTGAACCCGCATCGGATGACGCTCGCCTAGCTTCGCTAGTTTTTTGGTGTGATTGCACTCTCCCTGTCATGGTCTTTTACTTGGACTTTTGTATGACTGTTCGAATGGTGTAGAGTTGCATGTTATGGCTATCATTGCATGTATTTTACTCGTACATGTTGCTTGGTCAACCATTGTAATTGCTTCTTTCCAATTTACAAAATGTCTAGCATCCTGGGAACGTTATTTGTGTTCACGTAGTAGAATGGGTGTCTACAAATAGAACAATGAATCAGTTGGCAACAAAGACAAGGGTGGAGCACATATTAGTTGACTGGAAAAAGTTGTTAGATGTTTCTATCAAAAAATGACAAGCAATTGGGGTCTTGAATAATATCAGTGATCTGGTTCCACGCTATTGCAAGATTTTCGCAAAGGAGCTTATAGAGGATGAAAAATAAACTTGCTATTCATGGCGGACCGTCTATTGTCCCTGACGGTCTGAAAAACATATGGCCTGAGATTACGCAAGCGGATAAGGACGCTGTGCTAGGAGTGCTTGAAAGCAACATATTGACAGGAGGTGTACATGGTCCGGAAGCTGCGGAGCTGGAAACTGAGTGGGCCCGATACAATGATAGTAAATTCGCTCTTGCCTTTAACAGTGGTACTGCCGCTCTGCACACAGCCCTGTTTGCGGCGGGAGTGGAACCTGGCGATGAAGTTATTACATCTGCATTCTCATTCTCTGGTAGCTATAATCCCGTACTGCAGCAGCATGCCATACCAATCTTCGTCGATATAGATCCCCGAACCTTCAATCTAGACGTAAATCAGATCGAAAATAAGATCACATCTCGTACCAAAGTCATTATGCCTGTTCATATCCATGGACTGCCTGCAGACATGGATGAGGTGTGCTCGTTGGCTGAAAAACATAGGCTGGTTGTGGTCGAAGATGCATGTCAAGCGCATGGTGCCACTTACAAAGGTAAAAACGCTGGAACTATCGGAGATATGGGATGCTTCAGCCTAAATGCTACCAAGAACTTGTCTGGTGGCGAGGGAGGTCTGATGCTTACTGATAATGATGCTTATGTATCTAGAGCTAAAATGTTCCGAACCTTTGGAGAGAAGGAAGGTGATGAGCAAGATAAGTTTCGTAGTTATGAGAGTCATACGATGGGTTACAACTATCGGTTGCAGGAGCTACCTGCTGCTTTTACGCGAAGCCAGCTAAAGCGGTTATCTGACTACAATGAAATCGCCGTTCGTAATGGCAATTACTTAAGCGAGGAATTGGGTAAGATTCATGGACTGATCCCCCCCTATGTCCCCTCAGATAGAACGACCTTGTACCACAAATATCGTCTCTGCTTTGACCCTGAGGCGCTAGGTCTAACGATTCCTGCGACTGTTTTTCGGAATCGACTGGTGGATGCTCTTGAGGCAGAGGGTGTCGCCACATGTTTGTGGCAGACCAAACCGATGCCCGCGTATAGAATTTTCCAGAGCTTGGACTCTGACTACGGAACCGGACATCCGTGGCGCTCACCCTTCTATGACGAAGATATCCGCTATGATCCGGAAGAATATCCCGAAACTTCGCGTGTACTCGACACATCTCTGTGCGTAAATACTGAGAAACACGCTATTACAGTGCAGTCATTGGAGACTATGGAGTTATATGTTGCTGCATTTCACAAGGTTTTTGATAATTTAGACTTGCTTATGGATTGAACGGATTTATTAGTAATTAGGAGTCGAGGTGAATCCATGAAAAATAAGCTTCGTTTGGGTATATTGGGCACAGGTATTATCGTACGTGGGTCACACTTGCCTGTGTTGCAGAACCATCCGAATGTGGAAGTGGTAGCGGCAGGCAATTTGCATCCTGAATCGCTCGCCTCATTAGCCGCAGATTTTAACATCCCCAATACATTTACTGATTTTTCCGCCATGGCTGCTGACCCGGAAATAGATGCTGTAATTAATGCATTGCCAAACTATCTACATGCTCCTGTCTCTATCCAGATGTTGGAGGCCGGTAAGCACGTGTTATGTGAAAAACCAATGGCTATGTCAGTGGAAGAAGCCGAGCAGATGATTGTTGCTTCCGAAAAAGCCAACCAAAAGTTGATGATTGGCCACATGTGGCGTTTTGATAGGGAGATCATTTGGCTCCGGAATCTAGTCAATAGTGGAGAATTGGGCAAGATATTTCGAGTAAAATCGCACGAAGTGTTAGTTTATGATGTATATGGTCAAGATCCGTCTACTAGTAGTTGGTTCGTTAATCCCGAACTATCTGGGGGTGGTGTTATGACTGACATGACAGTCCACTCTATCGACACCTTGAGGTTTGTTCTTGGCGATGTTATGCCCACAAGAGTGTCTGCGCGTGTTGGGACCTACTTCGAGGACATTCCAGTGGAAGACACGGCTACCTTGATGCTAGAATTTGATGGCGAGGTTACGGCGCTAATAGAGGCAGGTTGGTACAATCTCTATGCTGACGAACTACAAGGATATACACAGGTTTTTGGTACGCGGGGGTATGCGAGTGCTGTTCCGGCCGAGGTACGGATGCATGTTCAAGGCACTTGGAGTGTAACTCGCCCAAGCTTTCCTGCTCGTAAAGTACAGGAAGACCTTGGAGCGTTTCGTGCGCAAATAGACCATTTTGTAGATTGTATTTTGCATGATAAGCAACCAAAGCCAGGAGGTGCAGATGGCTTGTTGGTCATGCGTGTACTAGAAGCTGCATACCGCTCTGCAGAAACTGAAAAGACCGTTGCAATATAGTAATATAGATGTAGGCTACAAAGCGTTTTTGTAGTATGACCAACAGGTATTGTGAGGTAAACGGACTTGGATAGAGATGTCATAATAATCGGTTCTGGGCACAATGGACTCGTGGCCGCCTTTTACCTAGCGCGGGCTGGGTTGAGTGTTGAGGTATTGGAGGCACGGGAGATTATTGGAGGTGCTTGTGTTACTGAAGAGCTTATACCAGGCTTCAAGTTTTCGACTTGCGCCAACGCAGCTTGTTGGTTGCGCCCTAAGGTTGCTGAAGATTTGCGTCTTGTAGAGCGCGGCGTTCAATTTTCTGCTATGAGGAACCGTGTTTCCAATTGCTATGAGATACAAGCGCGTGTTCTGCCTGGAAATAAACCTTTTGTATATTGGCCTGATTCAGATAAGATGCAAGCGGAGATTGCTTTGCACTCTGACAAAGATGCCGCTGCGTGGCCGCGATGGAACTCGTTTTGGCAGCAAGCATCTGATGTCATTGGCCCTTACTTATTGAACCCACCTCCCACGCTTTCTCAATTAACTGCTCGGGCTCATGAAATTGGAGCAGAGGAAGTGTTCAATACTGTTCTTACTACGTCCTTGGCAGACCTTGCTGATAGCTTTTTTGAGTCTGATGTTATGCGCAATCATGTTCATGCTCCGATGGACATGGGAAGTCTGTATGATGTTGGAACTGGACTGGCGGAGGCTCTGAGTTGGGCCATGGGTTCTTATTCGGAGACAGGACGTCCTGCTCCTGGAGGATATGTGCGCGGTGGAATGGGGAGCATTACGCAGGCGATGGCATCTGCGGCTACTGAGCACGGGGCCGTGATCCGGACACAAAGTCCTGTTAAGAACATAATAGCAGAAGATGGGTCTGCTGTGGGCGTCGAGTTGGAAAGTGGAGAGTCTTTGTCGGCTCGGATTGTAATATCAAATGCCGACCCTAAGCGGACCTTCCTAAAGCTTGTCCATGCTTCTGATCTAAGCCCTGAATTTGTTAGCCGGGTCAATAGAATCCAAACGAATATTGCGCCACTAAAATTCCATTGCGCTCTCTCGGATCTTCCAGAGTATTACGCATTCCCTGGTTCAGAGCTTCCGAGTATCGGAGGTCTAATCATGGCTCCAGACAGGGAATATCAGGAGAGTGCATGGGAGGATGCTCATCTTGGGCGTTTGCCACGGGCACCGTGGATGGAATTGATGACACCATCATTGTGGGACGACTCTTTGGCGCCTGAAGGTAAACACACTGTCTCATTTTGGATACTATTTGCCCCCGTAAACTTGCGTAAAGGGAGTTGGCCAGAGCGTCGAGATGAAATGGCAGAGCGCCTTTTGTCTCTCGTAGATAATTACTCCCCTAATTTCCGCAGCCTGTTGCTGGACTATGAGTTGCTTACCCCTTATGATTTGGAGAAGCGTGTGTTATTAACGGATGGCAATATCCATCACGTAGATATGCAACCCGGTCAAATTCTCTGGGAGCGTCCATTGCCGGAGCTTGCGCAGTACCGTGGCCCACTGGATAACTTGTATTTGTGCGGTGCCGGGATGCATCCTAGTGGAGAAGTCACCGGTGCGCCCGGGCACAATGCTGCTCATGCTATACTCAATGACTTAGACGCATAATGCTAATCACTGTGGCCACGGTACGTACCACATAATTTTAGTGGACCTTATCTTTCTATGGTGGTTGGAACGTTGATGCCGCCACCGATGTTTGTCGGAATTTACCTTCCTGTCGATGCTTAATAGTTGGTTCATTATCGTATATTTCAATTAACCCTCATAATGAATTTGGAGGTTGTATATGAGTAAGGTAAAGTTTGGCTTGCGGGTTCCAGAATTTCCTCTTGATGGTAGCAGTGGAGAGGCATTTAGGAATCAGATCATAGGTTATCTTGAAAAGGTGGGCCCGAAATATGATTCGGCGTGGGTATGTGATCACTTTACGCCGTGGGCTTGGTGGATACGAGACCCCGAAACAACACCTAACCTAGAATGCATGACGAGTATCAGCTATCTGTCTGCTCTATTTCCCAAACTTGATTTTGGGAGTCTTGTTTTGTGTAATGGATACCGTCATCCTTCTGTGTTAGCGCAGATGGGCGGAACTTTGCAGGCGCTGACCGGAGGTAGATTTATCCTTGGGATTGGCGCTGGTTGGAAGGAAGACGAATATGTAACACACGGTCTCGAGTTTCCGAAGCCTTCGGTCCGGATTAAGCAGTTGGCAGAAGGAGTGCAAGTAATCCGGAGCATGTGGACCCAAGACGACCCACATTTTGTGGGTGAATTCTATAGGATAGATCATGCCTACTGCCAACCCCGGCCAGATCCAGCCCCACCGATTATGATCGGGGGAGGCGGAGAGAAATTACTGCTGCGTGTGGTGGCGAAACATGCTGACTGGTGGAATCTCTCAGCTGGGGACATTGATCGCTATAGTCACAAGCTTAAGGTCCTCAAAGGACACTGTGATGAAATCGGTCGGGACTTTGATGAAATCGTGCCAACTTGGAGTGTAGAAACTGTGGGTGTAGGCGATTCGGAAGAAGAGGCGTCTCGGTTGATCGAGTCTAATCCTTTTGGGCCGCCCGTCCCGACCGGGTCTTCGGATAAGCCTGTGCCTACTGATCCGACGGCGGCTATGGTAATTGGCACTGCGGATCGAGTTTCAGAGATTTTTCAACTGTTTGTTGATGCTGGTTGCCGTCATTTCATTATTCGTTTTGTTAGTGCTTTTCCCGAAACAGAGCAGGCGGAACGCTTTGCTGAAGAGGTTATCCCTCGCTTTCGATGAATATGACGAACATGTATCCAGTTGACTAAACGGACATTCAGTGAGTAAGAAGTTGCGGTGGGGGATTCTGTCAACAGCTTGGATAAACGTTGCACTTGTCCCTGCGATACAACGATCCCGTCGCAGCGAATTGGTAGCACTCGCCAGTCGTGATTTGAAAAAGTCTCAGATTTATGCCCAAGAACACGGTATTCCAATTGCATATGGAAATTATGAATCCCTGATCGATGATGATCAAATAGATGTCATATACAATCCCTTGCCCAACGCATTACATTGTGAATGGACAGTGAAGGCTGCCCAGTCTGGAAAACATGTACTGTGCGAAAAACCAATGGCTCTCAGTTTGGCCGAACTGAGAGCCATTGAGGACGTATCCCGCGAAAACAATGTGTGGATAGTCGAAGCATATGCCTATATGCATCATCCGCAGTTGCAGAGGATTATAGAGTTGATCGAATCCAATGATCTGGGCGATATATACCAATTTACTGGATGGGACACCTTTCCGCTTCCGGATTCTGATTCTAACTATAGATTTGACGTCACCATGGGTGGTGGGAGCTTATGGGATATTGGGGTATACCCTGTCAGCCTAGCTATTGTTTTGAATAGATCGGAGTGTCCTATTGATGTGTGGGCTCTTCAAACAAAGGGTGAAACAGGGGTGGACTTGGCGTTTTTTGGACAAATGCGGTTTGCGAGTGGACTAGTGGCGCATATTTCGTCAAGCTTTCGTAGCCCAGAGCGACGTGGTGCCCGTATAGTGGGTAGCAAGGGTATACTGCGTGTTGCTGACCATCTATCAGGCCAAGAAGTGCCAGGAGAGCCTCCCGGTGAGGGGGTCCTGGCGTTGACAACGACAAATGGGTACGAGACTACAATAATTATCCCAGCTGTTGATGCTTATCAAAGGGAAGTCGAGGCTATGGAGAGGTTGGTCATGGATGGAACTAATACTGTTGTCCCCCTTAGTTTGAGCAGAGACATCTTACGTACGATAGATGCATTGCATCGGTCTGCGAGCTCGGGAGAGCGGGTGCATCTTTGACGCATTTGGCGCCAATATTATTGCCTATTTATTTCTGCACTGGTTTTTGAATATGTCTCAGTCAGTTTGCCTAGCAGATACGCTATAATTGTCAGACGTTGATGGTAAGGATTCAAATCTAGTAAAAGTAGAAGTACAGCCAACATCAAGGAGGCTCTACATGCCTAATTTTAAGGTAGCACTAATTGCAAGGGATGATTCGACCCGGGAAGATCCCATACCACAATGGGTATTGGATACTTTCCAAAAAGAGGGGATTGACTTTGTGTCAGAGGAATGTACCACTCGTGATGAAATGGCATCTCTGGCCGGGGACGCCGATGTCGTGTGGGTGTTCGGTGATCACCAGGACGTGATGACATCCGAGAATCTAGATGTGATTCCGCAATGTGGAGCGATTATTCGTACGGGTAGTGGATGCGACAATGTTCCCGTGGATGCAGCAACAGAGTTAGGTATCATAGTGGCTAATACCCCGACAGCCGTTAGTGGCCCAGTGTCTGAACATACGATTGGTCTGTTGTTTGCGGTAATACGGCACATACCATTCTTGGATCGAGGAATTAGAGCAGGCAAATGGCAGCAAGTCGAAGTTGGAAGGAAGCTTGGATGGCATCTGCAAGGCAATACACTGGGTCTGATTGGGTTTGGAAATATCCCACGACTTGTCGTGAAAAAACTGTCTGGATTTGAGTTGACGGTGTTGGTCTACGATCCATATGTAGAAAAAGACGTGATAACTAGTGCAGGGGCAGTATCAGAGACAATGGAGAATGTGCTCTCCAAGTCTGACTTTGTTTCGGTGCACTGTCCCTATACTAAAGACACCTATCATTTGATTGGTGAACGAGAATTGCGTCTTATGCAACCCAATGCTATATTCATCAATACTTCACGGGGTCCAGTAGTTGATGAACCGGTTCTTGTACGTGCACTGACAGAAAAATGGATAGCTGCGGCCGGGTTGGATGTTTTCGAGCAAGAACCTACTGATCCTGGTAATCCTCTTTTCAAGCTAGACAACGTTGTGCTTACTCCGCATACGGCAGGTTATGCAGATACTACACTCCCAGATTTTTGGCAGTTGTCAGTAGAGACTGCTGTTGATTTGTCGCATGGATCTTGGCCGAGGTCTTACGTGAACCCAGGAGTGAAACCGCGTTGGAATCTTAAGTGAACCCAAGGCAGTCTCAGTCCAATGAGTATTGACTTTGGTTATAGTCCGCCAGTTGGTGATAGGGACTTCGAGAGAATAGACCCACGCACTTTTCCAAGTGATTTGACGTCCGCCCTGAGAATTGCTTCACGAGGCTTTAGCTCGGTGTGGGTTTCGGATCATCTAATGTTTGAGGGTAAACTTCGGCTTGAATGTTGGACATTGTTGACCTGGTTAGCGGCCCAACATCCTGAATTCAAATTAGGGACCATTGTTCTTGCTAATTCTTTTCGTAATCCCGCACTTATGGCCAAGATGGCGGCAAGCCTTCAATACTTGAGCTCAGGACGTTTTGTTCTTGGGTATGGTGCGGGTTGGCATGAGCCAGAATACACAGCATATGGATATGATTTTGCAAATGCTCCGCAACGAATTGGCATGCTTGCTGAGGGCATTCAGGTTATACGCACTGTTTGGAAAGAAAGCCCGGCTAACTTCGAGGGCCAATTTTATAATGTACATGGCATTCAATGTGTGCCGGCACCGGACCCTATTCCTCCGATAATGGTAGGTGGTATGGGTGAAAAGTACACTTTGCGTGTAGTTGCGGAGTATGCGGATTGGTGGAATGTTATGCCTGGAAGTAATCCTGAAACAATCCGTAAGAAACTGTCAGTTCTGGAGGAGCATTGTAATTTAGTTGGTCGAGACAGTACTACTATTCGCAAGACAATGTACTTACCTGTTATTGTCAATAATTCGTATCAGGTGGCTAAAACTAATGCTGAGAAATGCAATCCGTGGGACTGGGCGCTTATCGGTGACCCTGTATCTATAATAGATCAACTAGAGGAGTTTATAGAAATGGGTTTTGATTTGTTTCAAGTAATGTTCCCTAATTTTCCCGATACAGATGATATGAAGTTGTTTATGGATAAGGTGTTGGCGCACTTTATTTAGTTATGGCAGGTTATACCGTAAAACTACTATCTACAACAATCAAGAAACTTGACATGGTCTGCCGTTTTGTGGTAAATTGCACTTGCTTGAAACTGGTGTCGTAGAAGTAGTATCTCTTATTCTTTGAATGTCCCGGTTTGCTATTAGGAGAAAAATTAGCAAGTACGTTTTTGAAGGTAATGGCGCTTAGCGAGGTGGCTTTGTCTGGAAAGCATCCAATCTTATCACCTTGTTCTGATGCAATATTTCAAAACGTCGTACATGCTGTTCTTGGTAGTGCCAGGCATTGAAAAATGCGTATAGGGATACGAGATGTTCATTATTTGTGAAAGACTTTCCAGAGAGGGAGAGATATTCAAGCCAGATCTAGTGGCTGAGTCAAGCGGATTTCAAGAGGAGTTGAGGTGGTTCTGATTTCGGAGGAGAATAAAAGACAATTTGTTCAGGAGGGATATTTTTTGCTGCCACAAGTTATTGGGGAAACTGTGCTGCAATCTCTCTGTGATGTTTGTGAATATTGTATAGAAGAATTCAATACGTCGAAACGTATGGATGAACCAGAAGAAAGAGCGAGTCATGCAGGGGAGTTGTACACTCGGGTTACTGCTGAAGGAAAGCAAATTCAGACTAGTGTTTTAAACATAAAGAATAGCCGCTATTTTCTGGAGCAGCGCCACGACGAGCATCCAAATCTAGCTGAATTCATTAACAGCCCATTGATGGCTGAGATATGTTTGGCGACTGTTGGTTCAAATGCGTACTTCCATTTTGAGGAATTTGTGGTGAAATTCCCGCATGGGGGAGCATCATTTTCTTGGCATCAAGATGGTGCTTATGTGCCGCCTCACCGACTACCCTATGTGAGCGTGTGGTGTGCTCTGGATGCTGTGAACGAGGAAAATGGCACAATATATGTTTTGCCTTATTCTCGGGCGGGAACAAAAGAGCTTGTTGAGCATGACCGTAATGATGGTGAGATGGAAAAAGTGGGTTATGAGGGGAGTGACCCTGGAATTGCCGTAGTTCTTCCTGCGGGTAGTGTGGCCGTTTTTGCTAGTAATGTCTTACACCGAAGCGGTGACAATATATCTCATTCAAAACGCCGTGCACTTCTTGTACAATTTAGTGCCGAACCGATACTATCTGATGACGGCATTACTCCTTGGCATTCAGCTGACCCCTTTCTTCATGAGGGAGAAATTATTTCATAGAGGTTAATAAAGAAGTTTATCAACATATAGCAGGATATTATCGTTTAATTTTTCGTTTCACATACCAATAATCTTATTACTTGAGGAGGTCCTATTATGTCAGCATCAATACACCAGAAGACACTGCGTTTGACGGTTGCCCAGGCGGTAGTTAAATATCTGCAAGTACAATATAGTGAGCTTGATGGGCTTCGACAGAGGCTTATTCCGGCTGCTTTCGGGATTTATGGTCATGGGCAAGTTGCTGGATTGGGACAGGCACTATTTGAATATGGTGAAGACTTGCCGTTTTACCAAACGCGCAATGAGCAATCAATGGTGCATACCGCTATAGCATACGCAAAAGCAAATCTACGCTTGTCGACATTGGCTTGCAGCTCGTCGATTGGTCCAGGTGCTACAAATATGATCACTGGTGCTGCTACGGCACTGATCAATCGAATGCCGGTGCTATTGCTGCCGGCAGATTATTACGTAGGCCGGCACCAGGGTCCTGTGCTACAGCAGCTCGAGCATGTTATCTCAGCTGATATGAGTGTAAATGATTGTTTCAGACCCGTAAGCCGTCGTTTTGACAGGATATCGCGCCCGGAGCAGCTGTTGACTGCGCTCCCAGAAGCGATGCGTGTTCTAGTGGATCCTGTCGAGGCAGGACCGGCAACTATAGC
>JAKUPR010000024.1:12918-24084 GCA_022450585.1 Anaerolineales bacterium
TCTTTGAGGAGCGCACGTGGCGAATTGATCGACGTCTCCCATCTCCGCAGCGGATTGCGGAGGCTGTTGAGCTCCTCGAGAAATCACAGCGCCCGCTTATCATTGCTGGTGGTGGTGTGTTGTATTCGCAGGCGCGCCAGGAACTGGAAACATTTTCTAATGAATTTGGTATTCCAGTGGGAGAGACTTTTGCAGGGCGTGGTGCAATTCAAAATGATTCACCTCTTCTATTGAGTGGATTGGGTGTCACCGGTACTCCACTTGCTGGGAAGGTGGCGGCAGAGGCAGACTTAGTAATTTGTGTTGGCACTAGATTAATTGACTTTACTACTGGGTCACATTCTCTATTTCAAGATCCCAATGTGAGGTTTATGCACATCAATGTTAGCGGACACGACGCTTATAAGCTTGGTGCTTTACCGATTGTCGCAGATGCGCGTGAGGGACTTCTCGCATTGACCGCTGCTGCGAAGAAGGCTGGCTTGACGGCCAATTCTAACTATGTTGATGCTGTGTCTCAGGCAAGAAAGGATTGGGATAATCAGCTTCAGACAGATGTTTATGTGCAGCATCCCAATGAGCTTATCAGTCAACAGCAGTTGATTCGAATTATTAATGACCAGGCAGTTGAAGGTGATACCATTATTTGTGCAGCTGGTACGCCCCCTGGAGACTTACATCAACTGTGGGATGCAACAGGTGGTCGGCATTGTCATCTCGAATTCGGGAACTCGTGCATGGGGTACGAGATACCTGCTGGCCTGGGTGTGCGCATGGCTAATCCTGAAGGTCAGGTAGTGGTGTTTATTGGGGATGGAACATATATCTTGAACCCTATGGAGTTAATTACAGCTGTGCAAGAGGGACGTAAAATCACACTGGTTCTTTCGGAGAACCATGGTTTTCAATCCATCCATCGGTTGCAGCGCGGACGTACTGGCCGTAGCTTTGCAAATGAATTTAGGACACGTGACCCCAAGGCCAACAAGCTCGAGGGTGATTTCATCGAGATAGATTTCGCAAAGAATGCTGAAAGCATGGGCGCCCGCGCTATAAAGGCAAGCACTGAAGATGAAATAAGGGCAGCACTTCTAGAGGCGCGTGAGGATACGCAGACGTGCGTCATTGTTGTAGAGACAGAGAAGTATCGCTATCAGCCCGGATCGGATGTTTGGTGGGACGTGGAAGCTGCGGAGGTAACCAATGATCCGGTTACGCAAGAGTTGCGTGCAGCGTACGAAGAGGAACGTGGTAAGCTCCAACGATTCTACTATTAGATTATGCGAGGAGTAACATATACAACTTTTTTGTTGGGTAATAATTTGTTCCCTGCGACCAGACTGATTTAAGGAGAGGTATCATGAATGTGATTATTGGTAGTGCGCCAGACTCATGGGGTGTGTGGTTTCCGAGTGATGATAAACAAACCCCATGGAAGCGGTTCTTAGATGAAGTGGCGGATGCGGGATATGAATGGATTGAACTAGGTCCGTATGGATATTTGCCAACTAATTTGGATATATTGCGCGGGGAACTTGAAAAACGTGATCTCAAGGTATCAGGTACTTTTGCCATGGAACACATTGAAGACCCCAAGGCGTGGCCAGAGTTGGAGCGGCAAGTGCTTGGAGCTGGTGAGATGCTGCAGGCGCTTGGAGCTAAGTATCTGATACTAATTGACGGCATTTACTCGGATCTGGTCACTGGTGAAAGTCTCTTGCCGGCTGAACTAGGGGAGGAAGGTTGGACAAGGCTGATTGAGACGACTAATAGGGTTGCGGATATTGCGGCTAACCAATTCGGTCTACAGATGGTTTTTCATCCGCATGCAGAAACGCACGTGGAGTATGAAGACCAAATAGAGAGATTTCTACAGGAGACTGATCCGGAAAAAGTGGGTATATGCTTAGACACCGGGCATCATGCATACCGTGGTGGTGACCCAGTGAGCTTTATGCGTAAGCACCACGAACGTATACCCTATCTGCACTTGAAGAGTGTCGACCTAGAAATTCGCGAAAAAGTCCAGTCTGAGAACATACCCTTGGCGACGGCGGTATCAATGGACATGTTTGTCGAGCCCGCAATGGGTGCTGTGGATTTCGAGGCTTTTAGAGACGTGTTGCAGGAAGTCAATTTTCAAGGAATGGCTACGGTTGAACAAGATATGTATCCTGCTCCGTTTGACAAGCCATTTCCAATAGCCAAACGCACTCGTAATTACTTGAGAGAAATTGGGATTGGCTAATTTCACCTGCCGCTATGAGTTTTTGCGTTAGTTAAGCGTTCGTAGATGCATCAAATGAATTTGTATGAGGTCTGTGTCAGGGCCTAGACGGAGTTTGTTCATCTTGTTGAAAGAAATTGTGCAGGTGCGGTGAATTGTAGTCTGGCTAATCAGTAACGTTGTTGCTCAGCAATCTCATATCTCGTCAAAGTAAATACTTCGAGGATCGATTAGGTCTAAGTTGATCTTTGTGGTTGGTTAACCAGTGTCCGGGTACATGTATCCGGCTTGCTGTTGTAATCCAGGACTTCGGCAATTTCTAATCGTATTTGGAGGATTCCATGTCATTTGGACTAACAGGATACGCGGATAAATTCACAGTACAGCCCGGCGAAAAAATCAAGTTTATGATTAGCACTGATGCACCCAGTTTTGAGGTAGGAATAGTGAGATTACTTCAGGCAGATCAGAACGTTGATGGGCCGGGTTACAACGAGGAAAAAATTGATGCGGATGTCAATGGAACTTATCCCGGTCGTCAGCAAGAAGTATTTCCTGGATCATGGGTGCAAATATCAGATTCCAAGACGTTAGATTTGGTCAGGGGGCTTACGCTTCAGGCATGGATTTACCCCACTATGCCTCATAAGAAAGGCGAACAGGGACTCATCTCAAAGTGGTCAGACGTAGAGAAGGCAGGTTATGGCATGTGTGTTGGGGAGGCTGGAGACTTGGAGGTTTGGCTTGGGAACGGAGAGATTGGAGTGGAGCGTGTTGTTTCTGGTAAGGAACTTATTCCTCACCAATGGTATTTTGTAGCAGCGACTTTTGATCCTGATTCCGAAACTATTTGCTTATATCAAATCACTGTAATCGTAAGGGGAGCAAGCTATCATCAGGGACTTAGCAGTCACGCGTCGGAATTGTACCCAAATAAACTAGACGAAAGTTTTCGTACTGTACCAGAATATGTTTCGGGGCAAGTTGTCGACGATAACCCCCATGCGGTGCAAGCAACCAGAGTTTGTATAAAACACCGTACTAGTCTAAATGGTGTAGGCTCAACTAAAATGCCCCTGTTGTTGGCAGCGATGAGTTCCGAAATACAAGCTTCAGGCAGAGTTGTAGCTCGTGGTTGTTACAATGGGAAATTAGAGGGACCCAGTATCTTTGGGAGGGCTCTAACATCTGAAGAAGTAGAACAATTACATCACGACGTACGTCCAGATGCTGTTGCGGGAGACTCTGTTGTGGCTTCTTGGGATTTTTCCACGGAGTTGGGGACGTCTATGGCAGAAGATTTGGGTCCAGCTGGTCTGCATGGCAGTATTAAAAATATGCCGGCACGAGGAATGACTGGGCACAACTGGATAGGTGACAAGCTTGACCCACGGCATGCTCCTAGGGAATACGGTGCTATCTATTTTCACGAAGATGATTTGGAGGATGCGGGTTGGGAAACTGATTTTGAGTGGATTGTTCCTAATGAATTACGGAGTGGTGTGTTTGCGGCGCAGTTAACTACGGAGGATAATGAAGATCACATTACGTTTTTCGTGCGCCCAAGATTGGATCAAGTTGCGGCCCCGATAGCTTTTCTTGCGCCAACATTTACTTATCTTGCATATGCCAATGATTGGATGGAGACATTGTCTCTCCACCAATCTGGTATCACCGATCGCGAAATTTCCCCAGGACCTCTCGATAATTTTATGGAGGAGCATCCTGAATTTGGTCGTTCTCTCTATAACCATCACAATGACGGCATGAGATGTATTTATTCGTCTAGGCTACGGCCAATAGTGAGTATGAGGCCCAAGTATCGTTATTGGCTGACCGGAGCCCCTCGACATTTGTCGGCCGATCTGTATCTGATAAACTGGCTAGAGGAAAAAGGGTTCCCTTATGATGTCATCACTGATGAGGACCTGCATTATGAAGGTCATGCTCTACTGGAGCGATACAAAGTGGTAATTACAGGCTCTCATCCCGAGTACTGGACTACTCCTATGATATCTGGTCTGGAAGATTACCTCAGCAGTGGCGGTCGAACAATGTATTTGGGTGGAAATGGCATGTATTGGGTTACGGGTGTTGATCAGGAGCGTCCCCATGTTATAGAGGTACGGCGCAGCTTGTCCGGGTTCTTGGAATCTGAAGCAGCACCTGGTGAGGGGCATTTGAGTACCACGGGTGAACCGGGAGGCCTCTGGCGAGGTCGTGGTAAAGCACCAAACAGACTAGTTGGTGTTGGTTTTACAGCGATGGGATGGGCCATGAATGAGCCCGGTTATACACGTAAACCTGATAGCTTTAACTCGCGCGCCGAGTTTATATTTCAGGGAATAGGCTCTGACGAAGTCATTGGCGACTTTGGGTTGGTGCTTGGTGGGGCAGCTGGGGATGAGTTGGATCGTGCGGACCTAGATTTGGGTACGCCTCCACATACTCTATTATTGGCTTCTTCTGGACCACATAGCAGGGACATGTTCCCGGTCTTAGAAGATCTCACAGAGGTATCTGCCAACTTGGTCGCAGGTGGTGACCCTAACGTGCGTGCTGACATGGTTTATTTTGAAACCCCAGAAGATGGGGCTGTCTTTTCAGTGGGGTCTATCAACTGGATGGGTAGCTTGCTTCATAATGGATGCGACAATAATGTTTCCCGTGTTACTGAGAATGTCTTACGTAGGTTCATAGACTGATTGTCTGTGGGGGTTCAGTGCAAGTGAGAGTATTTGGTCATTGCTAACTGAATCCGACTCATTTTGGCTGTCGGTGTAAAGGTATATTCACAAGTCAAACTACTATTAGGTACTCTTAGGCGCAAATCATGATGGAGGAAAATTAAGTGACAATAGTGAATAATCCGGATAAGTTTGTTGAGGGATATGCAAATCAGGTCAGTGTTGCGGCCGGAGAGGGATTGGGATTGTGTGTTTCAACCAATGCGCAACGCTATTCGGTGAAAATTACTCGTGTCGGATGTGACCGACAAATTGTGTGGACAAAGGATGAAATTCCTGGAAAGAAGTATCCGGTTCCAGATGATGCTTCAACACATGGTTGTAAATGGCCTGAGGCTTTAGAAGTGCCCGTTGGGAAGGATTGGCCATCCGGTTATTATCATGTCCTGCTGAGTGTGGACGGCGGGGCCAGTGGAGAGTTGTCATTTGTAGTGCGTTCGGAACGACCGGGACGAGATTCTAGTATCTTGTTGCAATTAGCAACTAACACGCGTAACGCCTATAACACGTGGGGTGGCTCCAGTCTCTACCGTGGTCCTGATACTCCTGGTCGGCGCGTTTCGTTCGATAGGCCAGATTCAGGCTTTGTATCGGTTGATGGACTTTTATTATTCAGCATGGGACTGGAGTTTGAAGATGATTTGGACAGTGGTGTTGTCTCAGAAAGGTTTCGAGATGCGTTTCAGGAGCAGGTAGAAGCATTTGGTGTGCCCGGCATTTTGTTGTCACTACAAGGAACGATTGCGACCCAGGAACCCGGTCGACTATGGTGGATTGATGACGTCTTCGGAATGGGGCCTCCTGGATACAAAGTAAAGAAATCGCGAGATAGCATTGACGTATATGACGGAACGCCCATTTTTGAAAACGGCTGGGAGAATTGGGAAAGCCTATTTGTTACATGGGCAGAGCGGAAGGGATACAAATTAGACTTTGCGGCGAATTCTGATCTGGAGTTTCATCCAGAGATGTTAGAGGACTATCGACTTGTACTTAGCGTTGGTCATGATGAATACTGGTCATCGCCTATGCGCGATCACCTAGAAGCCTTTATAGCGTCCGGAGGCAATGTGGGCTTTTTTAGTGGCAACAGTGTCTGGTGGCAGGTAAGGTCTGAGGACAAAGGTCGCGCGCTAGTGTGTTGGAAGGAAGCATATAAACAGGACCCTTTTTACGCCAATGGGGACCATGCTCTTCTTAGCACTCTGTGGTGCAATCATTTGATTGGTCGTCCAGAAAATCACCTCACGGGAGTTAGCTTTGCTTTTGGAGGTTACAGGCGATTCTTTGATCAATTCTTGGATTCGTCTGGCGGGTACACTATACATCGACCTGACCACTGGATTTTTGAGGGCACCGGGTTAAGACGCGGTGACGTCTTAGGTGAGCGACATAATGTGGCTAGTTATGAGTGTGATGGCTGTCGTTTTCACTTGGAACAGGGACTTCCAGTGCCTACCCTTGGCGATGGCACACCAGAGACATTCCAGATTCTCGCCACTGCTCGGGCTGGATTCAGTATGTCTTCAGGGGCCCAGCTAGGTGAGGGGAACGAGTCTGATCAGTTTAGGGAGGCTCTCTATGGGAACGAGTCCGATGTACAACATCCTCAACCTGGAGCAGCTTGTCTGGGCAGTTACACGCGCGGTGGCACTGTGTTTACCACAGGTTGTACAAATTGGGCGCATGGTCTGAAAGGAGGAGACGAGGCTGTTGAACGAATTACGCATAACGTTCTAAGCCGTCTTTCTAAATAGTTGCTTTAATTAACGTCTCTCCCTGGGTTGGAAACAATTGATTTGCGTGCGAGGATTTACAATGTTCTGCTATAATTTTCGAATGAAAAATATTGGTTATTGGAGATCATAATGACATTCACACTAGAAATCGGTGAAAGTGCGCCTGGTTTCTCTCTTCCAGCTACAGATGGTAGTCTGTATGGGTTAGAGGACTTCTCGGAGGCACAGGTGCTCGTAATTTTCTTTACATGCAATCACTGCCCATATGTGACCGGTTCGGATGAGATTACGCGTCAGTCTTCTGAGAACTTCGCTGAACTTGGTGTCAGGTTTGTTGGCATTAATAGCAATAGCGTAGATACTGTTCCAGATGACAGTTTTGATCACATGGTTTTGCGCATGAAGGAACAAGAATTTCCGTGGGTTTACTTGTGGGATGAGACGCAGGCAGTGGCAATGGCCTATGGGGCGTTGCGTACACCTCACTTCTTTGTTTTTAATCACAAGCGTTCTTTGGTATACACAGGTCGCGGTGTAGATAACCCGCGTGACACATCTCTAATGGCGGTCAACGATTTGGACCGGGCATTGGATGAAATATGCGCTGGAAATGTGATTAGCGTGCCAGTTACTAATCCGATTGGTTGCAACGTAAAGTGGCAGGGTCAGGATGCGCACTGGATGCCTCCGGATGCCTGTGACTTAATACTGAGTTGATAATAGCTTTGCTCCAAGATCAAAGCTTTCATCGTAGACCGCATTTTTCTTTTTAGTCCCATCAGTGTCAGTTCTAGTTAGGAACTGTCGTTTTGTGGTAATCACAACATAGGAACTGGTGTCTTGCTAGTTCGTACTAATGTACGAGGCAATGTCAGATGCTTATAATGAAAAAGTAGTTGCCTTGAACATGGTTGCAACTAAATAACTAATGGTATGTGACAGTATTGTTCAACAGAAAACAAGGGAAGGGATAACGAGGAAACCTCTAAGATGAAGATACTCTATCTTGCTGAAGAAGAAGGCTTTAACCAGAAACACTTTGATCATTTCTCAGGTAGTCTTACTGAAGGTCAGTCTATAGTTATTTATGACCCTGATAAGCCTGACGAGCCACAATTTGAAGGTGTTGGTTTTGTGATGGATCCCGGCGGAGCATTTGGTACTGTCGAGCGGATAGATGCTGCTAAGGCAGCAAATGTGGAGTTATGGCAGGTTACTTCTTCTGGCTTAGACGATGTTAACGTGGCTTGTTTTCTGGAGAAAGGGATGACATTTGCTCACTCCCCGGGAACTTTGTCGGGGGTTCCGCTGGCTGAGCATGCCCTAATGTGGATACTGTCTTTTGCCAAGAACGTAGTGAGTAATAATTCTAGTCGCATTGCTAAAGCACTTGACGGACCATTATTCGGGATTAACACTCCGCGAGTGATTTGCCAGGAAATGGAAGGGCTTACGTTGGGACTTATCGGATTTGGCGCTAGCGCACGTGAACTTGCGCGCCGAGCCTGGCCTCTCGGCATGCGTATTATGGCCATTGACGTCATTGAATTTCCGCAAGAAGAATTAGACGAATTTCACGTAGAGTTCCTAGGTAATCCGAGTCAAATCGATACTGTACTGAGTAGCTCTGACTATGTCTCCTTGCACCTGCATTTGAACTCCAAAACACGCCACATAATGAGTGCCCATGAATTTGAAATGATGAAGCAATCAGCGGTATTAATTAACATTGCGCGCGGTGCATTGGTGGATGAAGTGGCTCTTGTACAGGCTTTGCGGACTGGAGCTATTCGCGGAGCCGGGCTCGATGTGTTTGAGGAAGAACCGCCGCCAGTTGACCATCCATTGCTAGAAATGGAAAATGTGCTAACTACTGCCCATAGTGCGGCTTACACCCCCCAAACTTCTGAGCGTCGCTTGGTTCACGCAGCAGAAAATGCAAATCGCGTAGCGCGCGGTGTTGCAGCTCTAGATGTGGTTGAGTCTCTTTATCTGTAGAGTATGACCAAACCTCCACACCTAATCTTCTTTGTGGCTGATCAGTGGCGCAGTGATGTTGTGGGTCATATGGGCAATCCCGCTGCGATAACGCCGAATTTGGATCAGTTTGTGCAGCGCGACGCCGTTTCATTTCGAAATGCGTTCAGCCAAAGCCCAATTTGTGTACCTAGTCGTATAAGTTTTATGACCGGGTGGTACCCTCATGTGCGTGGACATCGTACCTTTGTACATCTTCTACGGGCACATCATGGGGAACCCAATCTACTGACAAAGCTGAAAGAACAGGGTTATTTCATCTGGTGGGGAGGAAAAAACCACATTTTTCCTGTTGAGCAAGCCGAAGATAGTTATTGTGATGTCAGGTTTGAACCATCGCCCGATGATTATAGTCGGTGGGGATACACGCCTCGCGAATTATGGGGCAATACGGAGTGGCGTGGCGCACCAAACAGTGATACTTATTACAGTTTCTTCGCGGGGCTACTGGAAACTTCGGGCGAGAAAATCTACTGTGATTCAGATTGGGGATACGTGCTTGGAGCTCTGGATTTCATAAACTCATATGATGGTGACCAACCATTGTGTATATATATCTCGATTCTGTATCCACATCCCCCATACGCTGTTGAGGAGCCTTGGCATTCCCTGGTGGATCGAACCACGTTACCTCCGCGTGTAATGAATCCCGATGATTGGGTGGGCAAGCCGTCAATGTTGGCGGGACTTTCGGAGCGGCAAAATCTACAGGAGTGGAGTGAGGAACGATGGAATGAATTGCGAGGCACGTATTACGGCATGTGCGCTCGCGTCGACCATCAATTTGGCCTAGTTGTTAGGGCTCTTGAAGAGCGTGGTTTTTACGACGATTCATCAGTGTTTTTCTTTGCCGACCACGGTGATTTTACGGGTGATTACGGATTGGTAGAAAAGACTCAGAATACTTTTGAGGATTGTCTGACCCGAGTGCCGTTTGCCGTGAAATTGCCATCCACATGGCAGGTGAATCCGCGGGTTAGTGATGCTCTGGTTGAACTCGTCGACTTTCCGGCAACAGTTTATGAATTGGCCGGTATTAAACCCGGGTACTCACATTTTGGCAAGAGCTTGGTACCATTACTGAATGGTGATGTTGACTTCCATCGTGATGCTGTGTTTGCCGAAGGCGGACGTCTTTATGGAGAGATGCATGCTATGGAGATTTCTGCTAATGTGAAAACCGAGGGGTTGTATTGGCCTAAGGTGAGCTTGCAAACTAGAGAAGATGGTCCATATCATACTAAGGCCGCTATGTGTCGAATGGCGGATTCCAAATACGTACATCGGCTTTATGAGCCAGATGAATTGTATGACCTAAGAGCGGACCCAAATGAAGTACATAATGTAGCTGAAGATTCGAATTACACGACGCTGCTTCTGCAACACAAAGAACGCATGCTGAAGTGGTATATTGAGACAAGTGATGTTGTGCCATTTGACGAGGATAGCGGTGTGTTGGATCCGTTGACTCCTTAGGTGCGAATAACTTCATTACTTATACTGCTCACAAGTGTGCTCAGTGATTGATGTAAAAAGGTGGTCTCTGATTAGATGCGCACCGCACATAATGGTTCGGGGGTGACTTATGGAATACCGTAGACTTGGTAACACAGGCTTTAGGGTTTCGCTGTTGGGACTTGGCGGAAATACATTTGGTCAGCATGATAGTTGGAAGCACTACAATGACGAGGCCGCATCACTTGCCATCATAGATTGTGCCATCAATCTTGGTGTTAACCACATAGATACCGCTGACATTTACTCTATGGGCGTATCTGAAACCTACGTTGGTAAAGCTATAACGGGAAAACGGGATAAATTCTTTGTTGCATCTAAGGTGGGAATGCCGACAGCTGATGAACCGAACTGTGATGGTCTTTCGCGCGGGCACATCATGGATAGTGTTGAAGATACCCTGCGGCGCCTGAACACAGATTATATCGACCTGTATTATGCTCATCAACCTGATCCTTTAACGCCGCTTGAAGAGACGTTGCGGGCTTATGATGACTTAGTCCAACAGGGTAAGGTACGTTATCTGGGATGCTCGAATTTTGCGGGTTGGCAGATTGCCGCAGCTCAATCAGTTGCTGGATTTCGCGGATATGCTCCGTATCAGGTAAGTCAGTCTCCATACAACCTCTTTGAGCGTAACATTGAATCTGAGATTATCCCCAGTTGCTTGAATTTTGGGATGAAAATAGTAGCCTATGCGCCTCTGGCGCAAGGAGTATTAACTGGGAAATACAAGCGCGGCAAAGGAGTTCTGGAAAATACACGGGCTTACCAGAATCCTAGCCTCAACTTGGGTGCATATATGTCTGAAGAAAAATTGGCGATGGTTGAAACACTGGGAAACTGGGCGGCTGATCATGGCAAAACCGTTGGTGCATTGGCTATTGCATGGGTGGTAGCG
>JAKUPR010000025.1 GCA_022450585.1 Anaerolineales bacterium
AGAAACGGACATTATTCGAGTGATCGGCACTGGGGTGTGGAAGCGTGCGCCATATATTGGCACTATGTGGATTTAGTATGGGTGTTTTTCTACCCTGCTCTTTATCTGATGGGCAACGTGGTGCACTGACCGCGACTGTGCGATAGCTGCGCATATCAGCAGCATCGGAAGCAACAATGGATCCTGTTAAAAGCGCGCTGCTCCGGTCTTGGGAGTGTCGCGCAGACGTTTTAGTCCCGCTTGTCCTGACGCTAACCTTCTATGGATTGGGGTGGAAGCGCATTCGTTCTGTGAGCAGCGGATGTTCTGGAGGTAGGTTGCAATCTCTAGGATCGAGGTGGCGACTAGCGACTTATCTGGTAGGGTGGTTTTTGGTTGCGTTGGCACTGCTTTCCCCATTAGAAGTGCTCAGGGGGCAGTTTTTCTTTATGCACATGATTCAACATCTATTCCTTGTCATGTGTGCCCCGCCTTTGCTCCTAATGTCCAACCCCTTTCCCGTCCTGCTATGGGGAATGCCAAGTGGCATTCGGAGGTGGGTTGGATCCGGTTTCTGTCGCCATGCTAGTTTGCGTCGTGCTCTCGTGTTGTTAACTCGCCCAGGATTAGTTTGGCTTTATTTTGTTGTTCTGTACGTTGGCTGGCACGACCCGGCAGCATACGATGCAGCACTCAGATCAGATATCATCCATGATATTGAGCATCTGAGTTTCTTTGTGGCATCGCTTTTGTACTGGTGGCATGTGACCGCGGCGGGACCGCGTGTGCACGCTGGTTTTCATTATGGATGGCGGATTGCCTATCTGCTAGTGACTGTTCCTGTCAACATGCTCATTGGTATCGTGATAACCTTTGCCAGACAGCCAATCTATCATTACTATACGGAGGTTCCCCGGCCGTGGAATCTGAGTGTGATGGAGGACCAAATGCTTGGTGGGGTTATTATGTGGATACCAGGCAGCATGATGCTTTTGATCGCGGTGTTGGTAATCGTGGCACGCATTTTGGGGGGGCAGGGACGCCGTCCGGCGAAAATGTCAGTGGCAGGTATCGGATCATGAACTTGCCGACATCTTGGAGGGGTAGTGCGTTCTCAATATTGTTCAGTCATCGTTGGTGGTGGAGCACACTCTTGGTGATTATTATGATGCTGGTGATGACTAGGTTGGGCTTCTGGCAGTTGGAGCGTGGTGCGCAGCGGAGAGAGTACAACGAATATGTCTCTGAACGACTGGCTAGAGACTCTCTTCCTTTACTTAGCATTGACCTTGATGTTTTGGACTTGGAGGAGTATGTTCACCAATTAGTTACCGCTCGTGGAATATATGATCATACGCAGCAGATTATCTTGCATGGCCAAAAATACCAAGGTCAAACAGGTGTTAACATAGTCACCCCGTTGGTGTTTTCAGGTTCTGACAGGGCAGTGTTGGTAAACCGAGGTTGGATTCCATATGACTTGGCACTATCGGCTGATTTAGCCCAGTTTGATGAAAACGGGATGGTTGTGGTGAGCGGTCGCGTAAGATTGTCAGAAACTGTTGAAGTGGATGAGGTTGCGACATCCTCTCCCCAACTTGAATGGTACCGTCTCGACATCGGCGCCTTGCAGCGGCAGATGACAATACATAATTTGATGCCTGTGTACCTACAACAGGAATCTGGGCGTCGCGGTGAGTATGAGTTCCCCAAGCGTTCTCCTATTGATGTGGAGTTAAATGATGGTCCTCATATTGGCTATGCGATTCAATGGTTCTTGTTCGTGCCAATGCTTGGCGTCGGTTATCTACATTCTTTGCGTAAGCGTGCTTCTATCGGTGAGACATAGACATCTTGAGTATGGCAGTTAAGGAGACTAAATCAATGTCATCTGCGGAACTAGAGAAAAGTGAAGTGAAGCCTTCAGTCTGGAGTGTTCTTCAGGTTTTGTTTAAGGTGCGGGTAGTCGGGCTGCTGCTTTTCGCTGCGGTCGGGGGAGCATTTCTGGCGGCTGGGGAATTACCCCCGGTGGGGCCACTGGCTTTACTTTTGGTGGTTGGAGGTCTGGCAGCTTCCGGCGCAGCAGCTCTAAATGAATTTTTTGAGAAGGAAACTGATTCCCTCATGGTACGCACCCGATTACGCCCCCTAGTTACGGGTGCAATCGAACATCCAGGATGGGTGCCATATGTTTCTCTATTGATGATTGTAGTGCCGTGTGCGGCAGTGTTGCCCTTTAACCTGCCTTTGGCCGTTTTTCTCTTTGCTGGAGCTGTGATATATGTTGGTGTCTATACCTTGTGGTTGAAGCCTCGTACACTGGTTAACATTGTTATTGGTGGTGCTGCGGGAAGCGCGGCTGTGCTTAGTGGTAGTGCGGCATTGGGTGCTTGGAATGATCCTGGGGCTCTGGTTCTGGCAGCACTTCTTTTTGCTTGGACACCCACGCATTTTTGGAGTCTTGCTATCGTCTGCCGTGAGGACTATCTAGCAAGCGGTACGCCAATGTTGCCGGCGCGTGTCAGCCTACGCCAGACTGCCTGGTGGGTATTGTTACATACGAGCGCCACTGCCCTGGGTGCTCTCAGTCTAGTTGCCCATCCGGCACTTGGTTGGGCATATTTGATAGTTGTGTCTGCTGCTACAGTCGTGCTTTTGTTCTTAAATGTTCGACTAATTGCAAGCCCGGATGTTGAAGTTGCTCGTAGGTTGTTCCACGTCTCCAATTTTTATCTTGGGATTATCTTATTGATGATTTGCGTGGACGTGGCGTTTATCGAATGGCATTGAGACTATTACGTTTATGGTAGCTCAGGGTTACGGTTCTAGGCTTGCAGTTTTGGCGCTTACGTCCTTATTTAGCACCATCATTCTTATATTGGTTGGGGGAGTGGTCCGTGTGACTGGCAATGGGCTTGGTTGCCCGGACTGGCCTTTGTGCTATGGTCAGGCTATACCGCCAATCTTACATCGTGGCGAATGGGTCGAATTCTCTCACCGATTGGTTGGTTTGGTGGCAAGTGCCCAGATAGTGCTGTTGTTGATTTTGGCGTGGCGACATTATCGTGGACATAAATGGATCTTTCGACCCGCTCTGTGGGCTACCATATTTCTTGTGTTTCAGATACTGCTAGGTGGTATCCACGTCATCCTTGAGATACCACCACTGATTGGGTGGATTCACACTGCTAACGCTATGTTGATAGTGGGACTCCTTGCGGTAGTGTTGGCCGCTGCTCTTCTCAGTGTCGAATGGCGACCGAAAACTTTGTTGCTTCTTGTGAATCAAAAAATATTTTTATTGTTGGCTGTGATTAACTCAGTGTTGTATCTCATGCTACTTGGTGCATCATATGCATTTAGGGAGGGTGTGAGTTCGAACTGTTTTCTTGGTTTCAGCTGTGATGGAACTATGGCCGTACTTGCCAATTTGACAGCGATTCTTTCGGGAGTGTTGCTGGCGGTGGCTTTGTCTAATGTTGTTATGTATACATCGGCAGTTGGGAGTGACGCTGGCCATCTATTGCGCAGGCGGACTGTAGGCGTAGTTATCCCCTGGATAGTTGTGGCCGTCTATGTGCTGCTTCTGACTGGGTCTTTCGTTACGCGCAGTGGGGCCTCTCTTGCGTGCCCAAGTTTCCCGCTCTGCGGATCTGCGCCATTGGGCATGAGTGTGCTTATCAACATACAATTGCTGCATCGGTACACTGCATATGGTGTGAGTGCGTTACTCCTCCTAATTGTGTACTGGCTATCCACCGCACACATTTCTCGTGATGTCACCCGCTTTGCTTACAGCCTTTTAGCAATATTGTTGTTGCAGGTGAGCTTAGGGGCAGCTAACATTTTACTGAAACTTCCAATGTGGTCGAGAGCACTGCATCTGACGGTTGGAGCTTCACTCTGGGTAACCGTGGTGATTATGTGGGTCGCATTCACATTGGGTCCAAAAAGAATTGCTCGTCAGCAAAATTAATCTGTGTCCTCTTCTTTTGTTGTTATTCGGACTTGGTCAAGGATTGCGACGTTATTTGTTAGTGCCATTACTGTGTTGATGATAGTTGGCCCGACAGTTGCCCATGGGGGTGGCACTTTACAATTAAGTGATGCCTTGGCTGGGCCCTACCGTCTAACCGTATGGAGCAGCCCTGAACCGGTGCGTATGGGTGAACTACATGTTACAGTTGGTGTGGGTGATACGAATGGGTTGTCCGTTCTAGATGCGTCTGTGTTGGTAATAATTACACCTCCAAACGGTTCTGGTAAGCCATTTTCGGATGATGCGACAACTTCTCAATCCGCAAATAAATTTAATTACGAAGTTGATTTCGAGTTGACATCTCCTGGTATTCATGAGATTACAGTTGAAGTGCGTGGTGTAGAAGGGGAAGGAATCGGCCGCTTTGATATCGAGGTCCTACCGTTAAAGGTGCACGAATGGAATCGAGTAATCTTGATTGGCGGAGGTGTAGTTGCGTCGCTAACTTGGATATTCTGGAAGAAACGTGCTAACCTTCATGTGTAGGAATATGAGATCTGAAATGATATTTCCGATGGGATATGACTAGGTGGATATCGAGTCTCCGAAAACACAACAAACGTTTGGTACAAGTGGTCCCGTGTTTTTTGTGTGTATCCAAAATCTATGCTGTACCTATGGCGCTAAAGGCGGTATAATGCCCGCCACGCTAGCCTAGGTCCTCTGGCCCTGGGTTTGGCGTTTCTGCGACGGAAACAACTAAACACGTTGATTATGTTCTCAAGGACTTCACGCGGGCTATTCGTAATATTGGTAGTATTTGCATGCTCTATCTGGGTGGCTTCGCCAAATAGCCGGATAAATTTGGATATTGCTGGTCGCAGCATTGACTGGTCTGCAAAGGTACATCAAGGCCTTGATTTGCAAGGAGGCCTGCAAGTGCTATTGGAAGCGGACTTGCCACAGGAGCAAGATATGTCAAGTGATGCCATGGCCGCCACGCGCACAATTGTTGACCAGCGCGTGAATGGCCTCGGAGTTGCTGAGCCAATTGTGCAGAGCCAGGGTGAGCGGCGTATCTCTGTGGAGCTTCCCGGTATCGACAATCCAGATCAGGCGGTGGCGCTGTTAAAAGAAACCGGTTTACTGGAATTTGTGGATGTGGGAACGTATCCTCTTGCACCCGGCACGTTGGTACGAACCGATATGAACTCTGGGGATCCGTCCAACATAAAGGAGATCACCGCCAACTTAGCGGCTGGCGCTGATATAGCCATTGAAGATGCAATTTTTCCGACAGTGATGACGGGTGCAGACTTGCGTACTGCCAGTGTGGGTCGTGACACGGTCACAGGCGGATTCGTAATTAACTTTACCCTTACAGATGATGGCAGCACTATTTTTGGTAATCACACATCTGATAATATTGGTTCATATCTGGCTATTGTTCTTGATGGTCACGTGATTTCTAGTCCGGTCATTCGGGATGCCATCACTAGTGGAAGCGGCACAATTAGTGGAAGCTTCACATCTGAATCGGCTAATAATTTAGCCTTGCAATTGCGTTACGGTGCTCTTCCAGTGCCTCTGAAAGTGGTAAACAGTCGGACCGTTGGCCCAACGTTGGGACAGGACTCCGTGCGACTTAGTATGATTGCCGGAGCAATTGGCTTCGCTACGGTGGCGATTTTTATGTTGCTCTATTATCGCCTACCAGGGTTTATAGCTGTATTGGCTCTGGTAATGTACGCTGCTATCACGTTCTCTCTCTTCAAATTGATTCCGGTAACATTGACTTTGCCCGGTATTGCAGGCTTTGTGCTGTCGGTAGGAGTTGCAGTTGATGCCAATATACTGATTTTTGAACGTATGAAGGAAGAGCTTCGAGAAGGGAATACTATCGTTGCAGCGCTGGACACAGGTTTCCAGCGGGCTTGGCCTTCCATACGAGATTCCAATGTATCCACCATTATTACCTGTGTGATTCTGTTTTGGTTCGGTAATACATTCGGCGCGAGCATTGTGAAGGGGTTTGCACTCACTCTGTCAATTGGTGTAGCCGTGAGTCTGTTTACTGCTATTCTGGCGACTCGGACCTTACTGCGTGCATTTTTGGGTCGCATTGATTTCGCCCAACGCAAGGGGTTGTTCGGTGTCTAACTCGTTTGCATTATGTTGAATCTTGTCGGACGTCGTTATTGGTATTTCGGGTTTTCTTTGTTGGTTATGATTCCGGGAATTATCGCCCTCGGAATGTGGGGACTACCTCTGGCAATTGATTTTACAGGTGGAAGCAAGCTTGAGGTGAGAGTAACGGAGGCAGCTAAACTAAGCACCAGGGCGGTGGATGAGCTGCTAGATGGGGTCGGTTTCGGGGACAATGTAGTACAACTATCTGATGACAACGTGGTAATAATTCGCACGAAGCGTATGGACGATGCCTCCAAAGGTAAAGTGATTTCTGCGCTCGAGGCTGAATTTGTTAGTGCAGTGGATTTGCTTAGTTTCGAGAGTGTTGGTCCAGTGGTTGGGAGGGAGGTTGCTGGTCGTGCTGTGCAGGCAGTGGCAATTGCAGCCTTAGGTATACTGGCGTACATTACGTATGCGTTTCGTGGTGTACAGAACTCTTTCCGTTATGGTGTGTGCGCCATCTTTGCTCTGTTACACGACGTCTTAATTGTAGTGGGAGTTGCTGCGATTCTTGGTCGGACACTTGGTTGGGAGGTGGACGCACTCTTTTTGACTGCGTTGCTCACCGTCATAGGTTTTTCAGTGCATGATTCAATTGTGGTCTTTGATCGGATTCGTGAAAATCTGCGCCGGTATCGTAGGGCGGATTACGAGGAGGTAGTGAATCTGTCCGTTGTGCAAACATTGGATCGGTCAATAAACACTCAATTGACCGCTCTGTTCACTTTGCTAGCACTCGCGCTGTTTGGGGGAGCCACTATTTTCCATTTTGTGGTTACAATGATGATTGGACTTTTGAGCGGTACTTATTCCTCAATGTTCAATGCGGCTCCTATCTTAGTAGTGTGGGAGAAGCGTGAGTGGCGACGGTGGTTTTGGCGTTCTTAGGAGCATTAACTTTGGTCCTTATTTCTGAGGAGCGAATATACTCAAAGATTTGGGAATCACATTGAACTCAATTTCTGTCGTCTCGGAGACTGAAATTTCTCCATCAGTTTGAATGGAAGTTGCGGGGTCCGTCCGGATTGTCAGCCGGGTTGTTCGGTGTTCGTAGACTGCGGACTCCGAGATGTGAGTACCTTTTATTGTTTTAGGTAGCAATCGGAATAGGTGTGCTCGTGTGAGTGCGGGTGCGTAAATAAAATCTAGCTTGCCATCATCGGGAATCGCATTGGGCGTCATATAAAACACTCCGCCCGTGCGTTTTGAATTGCCCACCGAGACTAGGGTAAGAGACCCTTTGTAGTGGCCGTTGTCCCAGGAGATTTCTGCTTGCCACATGGGACGCTTCATGATAGTAAGTACCGCAGCAACTATGTAACGCAACACGCCGCCTATGCTCTTTATGCGGTCGTTTTGTAGGGCTACTTCAGTCTCGAGACCAATTGCGGCGTTGTTGACGAAATAGTGTCCGTTTGCTGTACCAACGTCTATGCTGCGCGTGGATCCGGATTTTATCAGTTCTATTGATGCATCTAGTTCAGATGGAATATCAAGCATCGTAGCAAGATCATTGCATGTACCCATTGGTATAGTGGCCAGCGGAGACATCAAATCTGTGTTCCGACTTTTAGCTTGGAATATTCCATTTACCACTTCGTTTAGGGTACCGTCACCACCAATGGCGATGACTGGCAGATGTCCTATCTTAACAGCCATGCGGGCTAATTCAGTAGCGTGTCCTCTCTTGTCGCTAATATGCATGCTATAGTCTATGGCTGCACGTTGTAAGCTGTGTTTAATCGCGTCAGTTTGATCACCACACTTCCAGCGGTTGGCATATGGGTTGAGAATTACGGTAGCTGGCATTTTTGTGGGATTCCCGATTGCACGATAACCGAATGCTAGACGTTGTACTTGTAGGGTAGCATTGTTAATGAACGCTTGATGTTAATTGCGTCCTTTCTTTTTTCTATTGCGTCTCCGTCGATGTCGAGGGCGACTTGAATCTTTGTTGTCCTTGTCCGAAGACTGGCCACTACTGGTTTCTTGTTTGTGCCAAATAGCTGGTAGTGGCTCTGGCGACCATTGTGCAAGCGGGATTTTCTCCGGTTGGTTACGGGCTGTATTTCGGTCGCCCCATGAGCGTGGTATTTCTGGATCCCACTGAGTTTTCTTTTCTGCTGGCTTCTTTCTTCGTCTGGTTGTTCCTGTACGTCTAGAGGTACGTATGTCTTCTTTCGACAAAGTATCGGTTTTATTCTTGCGGTCGGGACGGGAGTAATCGAAATCAGCTAGCATGTCACGGAAATGGGGGCGCCCGATGCTATCCTCTATCTCTAGTATTTTCACCTCATATTGAGGGGTCACGAGAGAGATATGAACGGCATGCGGTACCTGCTGTAACGCCTTGAAATACTGTCTAGTATCGTTTGGCAAGTCATAGTGAACTACGTGTGTCACTTCAGTCACTTTTAGATTTGCGGGGATTTGTTTGGGAACGATTAGTATCTTGATTGTGCTTCCAAAACGGCTGCGCAGCGCGCTTTGCATGTCATTAGGAGAAGAAGTTAGCAAGGCTGCGGCTTTGCTCTTCCCGGTGCGCATACGTCGTGCTAGGCGGGATGCCCAGGAATTTGTTGATACTATTACCAGAATGACGGGTTGTTGGAAGCGACGATACAGTTTCAGTAGCAAGGGGGTTTTTAAGTGGTCTGGTACTGGCCATGTTTGCTGTGCCGTGCTCTCAGGACGTTGGCTATCCGATGTGACTGCATGGCGCACTGGTTCATGCTGTAGGATTTTGGTTAAGTGTGTTACAGATCGTGTCTCGCGTCCGGTGTACAAAATGACCTGAGTCTTGTTGGTCAGCAAATTTCCTATTTCAAACAAAGCCGTTTTTGCTCCTTGTGCAATCATCACATCCATTTGGGTGATTAGCAATGTTTTCAGGGAGGATTCTGACATTTCGATGGTTTGAAGCTGCTCGAGAAATTGATTGGGAGTGGTTATCCTGATAAGAGGCAGTGAAAAATCTAGCGAATTTTCAGGGTTATTTCCGGATACTATGTTGACGGCGAGTGTATTGTTGACAATGAGACGTAGCCTTGCTGCGGTGTGTGCGGCGCGATTATCAGTTGGGCAAACTAATACGGATGATGAGTTTGTATTGGGTCATTCAATACATCTGTGGAGTAGGGCGATTAGGGCTGCGTCCGTATATGCGGATCCGCTCTGGCATGTTACTAGTATATCTCCTCCGTCTAGGATAGTCGGCACAATTTGTACATGTGCTGGAGATGCTCGCGTATACCCGAGGTCCTTCAGACGTGACAGCAGGTTGGTGTGGATACCTAAATCTATAAAGGACAAGACAGTAATCTGCGAGGATGGCTTCTTTGAATGATGACTTTCCCTTTTATGAGCTAGTCGCCTGCCGCGGTGATATGCGTGCTGTCGATACGGTTATTATGGCCTTGGCATCACTGTGTTGTATCTCTTAAGAGGGCCATATCTCTATCAAACCTCTATAGTGGCCTGTTCAACGATCTCTTCAAGATTCTCCTCAAGAGCATTAGTGTCTTCAATTGCGTCTGGTATTTCCTGATGGGAGAGGTATCCAGTACCTGCGGGAATTAATTTCCCGATAATTACGTTCTCTTTCAGCCCGGTGAGCGGGTCCAGTTTTCCTTCGATGGCCGCACCGGCAAGGACGCGGATAGTATGTTGGAATGATGATGCTGAAAGGAATGAATCGGTTGCCAATGAGGCTTTGGTGATGCCTAGTAACATAGGTACACCAGCGGCTGGCTCTTTTTCTTCAGATACAAGGTCTTCGTTAATCTCTTGGATTGTATAGCGGTCAACTAATTCTCCAGGTAGTAGATTGCTGTCACCCGACCTGAACACCTCCGTTTTGAGGAGCATTTTGCGGATAATGATTTCAAAATGTTTGTCGTGAATGTTTTGTCCTTGTGAGCGGTACACTTTTTGTACCTCAGTCATCAAATAGAGTTCGCATGCGTCGCGACCGAGAATGCGAAGAATCCGATGCGGGTTCTGGGATCCTTCTGTTAGGCTGTCGCCCGCTAGGACTTTTTGACCTTCAACTACCAATATCCGAGCGTTTGAAGGGATGTCATACTCATCTTCTTCGTTGTGCTCACGGGATACCAATATTTTACGTTCCGATATGTGTACTTTGCCATGATTATCTGCTTGTATTTTGCTGTCTCCGCGAGATGCTATCGTTGTTCCTGAATTTATCTCTTCGGAGTCTTGAACTTTGATAGACCAGTTACCCGGTATTTGGTATTCTTCCATGAGCATCTGGCTATTGGAGATGCGTATGGAAGTTGTTCCATCTTCCGTACGCACAATTTCTACCTTTCCGTCTATTTCAGTAATTACGGCTTCTCCCTTTGGCTTCTTTCGTGCTTCGAATATTTCTTCCACACGAGGCAGACCGCTGGTGATATCACCGCCGTGCGCCACACCTCCTGTATGAAAGGTACGTAGCGTAAGCTGGGTTCCAGGCTCTCCAATGGACTGTGCAGCAATGATTCCTACTGCAGTGCCAATGTCCACCAGATCACCCCGGCCCAGGTCACGCCCGTAGCAATAGGAGCACACTCCCATTGGTAGTCTACAGACCAGAGGAGAGCGAACGTAAACTTCCTCTATCTCAGTCTCCTCTATAAGCTGTGCGATTTTGTTATCAATTTCCTCATTTCTTGCGACAATTAGTTCGCCAGTCTTAGAGTCAATTACATTGGATGCCGCCCAGCGTCCATAAATGCGCTCGGAAAAGTGTTGTCCAGCTACATCATCTTTGCGTCGTACCCACAAGCCTTCCTCGGTTTCACAGTCTTTAGCATTGATGACTATGTCCTGCGCCACATCACATAGTCGGCGAGTGAGGTAACCCGCGTCTGCTGTACGCAGCGCTGTATCGGCTAGGCCTTTACGGGCGCCATGAGTAGATATGAAATACTCTAGCGCACGCAAGCCTTCACGGAAGTTGGAGCGAATTGGTAACGGGATGATGCGACCTGCAGGGTCTGCCATTAGCCCACGCATACCGGCTAGTTGCGAAATTGGAGTGAAGCCACCTTTGGTAGCACCCGAGAGAGCCATAACGCGCAGGTTACCATGTGGTTCCAGTCCTGCTTTTACTTCTTGCTCTAGCTTCTTACGTGCCTCTTGCCATAGCTCGATGGTGCGGTCGTTCTGCTCTTGCTCGGTTAGGAGTCCGCGCTGATATTGTTTGCCTAGTTCAGCTACTTCTTCCTCGGTGTGACTTACAATCTCATCCTTCACCTTAGGAACGGTGATATCACCCACGGCGATGGTGACGCCCGATTTGGTGGCATATTTAAATCCTATATCCTTGATGCCGTCTACAATTTCGGTGGTTCTATCGGCTCCGAGTGTGGCGTAGCATCGGCCGACCAGATCTTGTAGCGCGTTTTTATCAAGTAGATCGTTGACGTAACGCATTTCTTTCGGAAGAATGCGGTTAAATAGAGCTCTACCGGTAGTTGTCTCAATTATGCGATGTTTGCTGCCGTTCTGGTAGCGCTCATCTTCCTCGTCAAAGTTGGACTCAATCTTTAGCATAATCTTGGTATGTAATTCAATCTGCCCAAGAGAATGCGCAAGCTCTACCTCATCGATATCGGCGAAGATACGTCCTTCTCCAGGTCTATTTTCCTTTTCCATTGTCAGGTAGTACACGCCAAGGACCATGTCTTTAGAAGGCCCGACGATTGGCTCACCATCTGCTGGCTTCAATAAGTTTTTCGTGGCCAGCATCAGTTGGCGTGCTTCCTGGACTGCTTTAGGTGAGAGTGGCACGTGTACGGCCATTTGATCTCCATCAAAGTCAGCGTTAAAAGCTGAGCAAACCAAAGGATGAATCTGAAGTGCTTTTCCTTCTACCAGCACTGGCTCAAAGGCTTGTATACCTAACCGATGAAGTGTTGGTGCCCGGTTGAGCAATATGGGTCTCTCCTGGATTACTTGTTCCAGTACCTCCCATACTTCCTGCCTTTCTTGTTCAATTATGCGCTTGGCGCTTTTTACATTGCTAGCGTGTTGATATTCTACTAGCTTAGCCATTACAAATGGTTTGTAGAGCTCCAGTGCCATTACCTTGGGTAAGCCGGCTTGGTGGAGTTTTAGGTTCGGGCCTACTACGATCACTGAACGGCCGGAATAATCCACGCGTTTACCTAACAGGTTGCGTCGGAAGCGCCCTTTTTTACCCTTAAGCATATCACTGAGAGACTTTAATTCGCGTCGACCACGTCTACTCAGCGCTTTGCCGCGTTGAGCGTTATCAATGAGCGAGTCGACTGATTCTTGAAGCATGCGCTTCTCATTACGGATAATTACGTCAGGTGCGCCTAAATCTAGAAGTCGGCGCAGACGGTTGTTTCGGTTAATCACTCGTCTGTAAAGATCATTGAGATCTGAGGTCGCAAAGCGTCCTCCATCCAGTTGAACCATTGGACGCAAGTCGGGCGGTATTACCGGTATCTCAGTAAGAATCATCCATTCCGGACGATTTTTTGAGCTGCGCATAGAATTCACCACCTTGAGTCGTTTGGTGGCCTTTTTCTTACGCTGCTTGCTTTTCGTTGTGCGGATTTCATTCCAGAGTTCTTCTAGCAATTGATCTAAATTTAAGTCGGAGAGAATCTCATAAAGTGCTTCCGCGCCCATGCCTGCGCGAAATACTTGACCCCACTTCTGTTTGTATTCGCGGTATTGTGCTTCAGGCAGAAACATCATTGTGTACAGGTTGAGTAATTTTTCGCGGTCTTCCGCGATGCGCTGCTGTTGTTGGTCGATTAGCTCTTCCAATGTAATTTGCTGGCGTACGATTTCTTCTTCAGTCTCAGCAGTGCAAGTCTCAATTTCCATTTGCAGGGCATCGAGTTTTTCGTCCCGCTTGGCTTGCATTGCTGCCTCGATTTCTCGGAGACGCGTCTGTACTGCGTTGTTAAGAATAGTTAAGTGGTTGGATACAATCGTTTCGCCCTTTTTCACCACCGTGGTGCTGGCAGTCCGAATGCGTATTGCACCACTAGCGGGATTACCGCGTTCTTCTTCGAGTGTTTGTTGATGCTGCTGACCTTCACGAATGAGAGGCTCGAGCCTCTTTCCGAGGTCGGCCTCATATTTTTCCTTTACGCGTTCCACTCGCTGCTTAAGTTTATCTACTCGTCCGTCGCGGTATTGCTGTGCAGCATTTATTCTTGCCTTAACTTCCTCAAGCTGCAGTTTTTCTTCTCCCTCAACTTCTTCGTCTAGTCGTAGGAGCGCTTTCTCGCGAGCATCTTCATCTACGTACGTGACGATGTATTGAGCGAAGTATAGTACACGGTCAAGGTCTTTTCGGGACACGTTTAGCAGCAGGCCCATGTAAGAGGGTACCCGGCGCGTATACCAGACGTGAGCTACTGGCGCTGCTAGCGAAATGTGGCCCATACGTTCTCGGCGTACTGAGGAGCGCGTTACTTCCACCCCACATTTGTCGCATACGATTCCACGATAACGGATGTTCTTATATTTGCCGCAGTAGCATTGCCAGTCTTTGGTGGGTCCAAATATGGCCTCGCAGAATAGACCATCCTTTTCTGGGCGGAGACGACGATAGTTAATAGTCTCGGGTTTAGTGACCTCTCCGAAGGACCATGAACGAATATTGTCTGGCGATGCGAGGCGAACGCGTAATGATTTAAGACCTTTGGCTTCCAATTGAGCCTCCCGATTTGCAGGCAGCCGGATGTATCTTACTGGTGCTTCCGGTGCGCGTATTTTGTTTGTGGGGAAGTATGTGCCCCCTGAGGACTAATTTAATCATTAACCCATTACTTGCGATGATGGCAGACAGCAGCAAATAACAAACGACGTTCCCAGACTTCCCGGAACGTCAGCTTTGGATGCGTTTGATGATTTTCTCACTAACAGGCTTAATTATAGCATCCTGCGCAATGTTGTCAATGAAGTGGGCCAAGGTTGTCAATAAAATAAGTTAGTCGATGGGGTGATTCATGAACCCTACAGTATCACCAACGTTGATGAACCCACCGTTAACAACGCGACAGAGAGTGCCGCGGCGACCTTCAATGTCCCGCGGTAAACCTGGGCGTAGGCTGTTCATGTATTCGCATGGTGCACAATCATTAGTCACTTCCAACTCAACAGGCCCTGCATGCAGGCGCGTACCGGGTTTGGTACCAGCAAGTGGTAGTCCTGAGATAACGATGTTCTCACGTACATCCCCTGGGTCTAGCCCGAAGTCGCGTAGCGTTTCCGCCTCAATGAGTAGTAATTGCCGTTTGCGCTTACCGCAGTTTACGTCCTCTTGCAATCCTGTGGATGTTATCGCTGTGGCACGCTGGACCGGGCGCATTGGGGCCCCGTGTCTGGGCTTGATGAAAAGGTGCTGTACTATGCCGCTGAATCCGGGTGCTTTTTCGATTGTCCCCATTAGATGGAATTATATCAAAATCGCAGTGAAGTGGTTGATTATGTAACATTTTTTGGAAGACATACAAGAATTTCTGACAGAGTTTACAAGTTGAGAAGTGAGGCGACTCCCGAATCTGATGTCCGGGTAATTATTGTATTCCATAATATGCGTAGTTGCCGCCGTAATAGCAATTCCTTGGTTATCAGCTTACTTGTTGATCGCATGCTCCTGTAAATCATCAAGGTCAATATGCTGCAAAGCACCTATGTGGGTGGCTTCCAAACGTACTGGGCAGGCGTAACCTGCTTCTAGAGCCTCTTGCCAACGTGGAGCGCAGACGCACCAACAATCTCCTGGTTGAAGTCCCGGAAATCCGAATTGTTGACTCGGGGTAGAAAGATCGTTGCCGGACTGTTTGCTAAACTCGAGAAACTCTGCTGTGACCTGCGCACACACAGTGTGTGAACCGAAATCGGATGGACCAGTGTCACAGCGACCGTTACGAAAGAATCCGGTGATGGGTTCGCTAGAACACTCTATTAGTGGATTGCCGAGCACGTTTAGCGGGATTGGTTGTTTGCCATTAGGTCCAGAGCCATTGTTACTCATGAGGGGATTATTCCTTTCAGGGTTCGAGAACATCAGTATGTGCAATTCTTAATGTCATTCATGTGGCTGTGTTATTCTTGGGTGTCTTGCCATTCCTTCTGTTTGTAAGGCGGCAGCTCTCGGCGCAGTTTCCTGTCTTTTCTATATCCTAGTGCGTACTCCGCTTGCATCAATTGATGCACTTCACTTGTGCCTTCATAGATTGTGGTTGCACGTGCGTTACGCATGTGTCTCTCTACGTTGTACTCATCGGAATAGCCGTAGGCACCATGAATCTGAATAGCTTCGTTTGCCGAATTGAGGGCTGCCTCGCTAGCGAACCACTTTAGTTGGGAGGTCTCACGCGTGTTGCGCAATCCATGATTTTTCATCCAACCTACCTTCAAATACATTAACCTGCCAATTTCATAGTTGCGAGTCATATGCGCTATTTTTTGCTGTATCAATTGTAATTTTCCAATCTCGGCTCCGAAGGCGCTGCGCTCCCTTGTGTATTTCACGCATGTATCTAGGAGAGCCCTTACGGTCCCCACGCATCCTGAACCTACCGTATAGCGTCCGTTATCCAGGCAGCTCATAGCTATTTTGAACCCTTCACCTTCTTCTCCAATACGATGAACTAGAGGCACTCGCACATTCTGACAGTTTACCCATCCGGTACTTCCGGCTCGTGATCCGAGTTTGCCATGTATTTCGGCAGTTGTCACTCCAGGGTGGTCAGTTTTGATTATGAACGCGGTGATGCCGCGGCTACCGGCCTCTGGGTTTGTCTTGGCGAACCAAAGTGCATGGTGAGCCTGAGTGGCGAGTGAAATCCACGTCTTTTCGCCGTTAATTACGTATTCATCCCCTTCGCGTCGGGCAGTGCTGCGCATGTTGGCAACATCCGAACCTGCTCCTGGCTCTGTCAGAGCAAACATGCCGTATTTCTGTCCTCGAGCCTGTGGTGCCAGAAAACATTGTTTTTGCTCCTCAGTACCCCATTGTAGAAGTCCCATGCTATTTAGAGCCAAGTGCACTGACAAGGCGGTGCGAAGTGATATATCGACGTAATCTAATTCTTCGCACACCACACCTAGTGTTATGTAATCCATACCCTGTCCGCCGTATTTTACTGGTATACAAACTCCTAGCAGTCCCAGTTCTCCAAGGCGTGGTAGTATAAAATCAGGCATTTCCTGATTGCGATCTGCTTCCTTGATTATTGGCGCAACTTCCTTTTTGGCAAATTCTCGAGCCAGTTTTTGTGCCTGTTTCTGTTCGACTGTCAGATTGAAATCCATGCGAGAGACCTTGTTATGCAAAAAAAGCATCAGCCCATGACTGATGACCAAAAGATTTTATTTGCGATAGTACCGTAATAGTGCTGTATTGAACAGAGGTGATCTAATCTTTTCTTAGGATGAAGTTGCCTAACCAGATTGCATTGTCATGGGTTGTGTGCATTGAGGCCTTTACTGGGAGTCGTGTACCGGTGGCTGAATAATACCAACCGATTTCAACTCGATATTCTCCCGGAGGGTTGTTGGGTGACATTGGGACGACTATTCGGAACCCTAGGTGTTCCCCGGAATCCCATTGAGAGGTGGGGAAGTTCCCGCGCAGCGGCCAGCCGTCCCATTGAGAGACCAATGCAGGCGTTTTTACAGCATCGTTTTGAATTGGGCCAAATACATGGACGAACAATGTAAGGTCTTCACTGACTTTCGAGAGGCTGTAGAAGGTAAGTGGCAATACGAGTTCTGGCGTTCTTGAGATTTGAGGAAGAAGTGCTTCTGTTAGCTCAATGCTTTCTCCGAATTGGGCGATCGGTGGCATATGATGGTGGTCATCAAGCCAACTAATGTTCTTGATGCCCGCGCTCAGATACCTCGCGCCTTTTATGTGTGGATTGCATTGCATCTGGCCTGGAAAATTTCCGGCCAGTGTAGTGGTGCCTGCACAGCGCAAATCGCCCCAAACTCTTTCGGGTCCGTCGATGTCAGTGAAGGTGACCACATTTAATCCCTTTGTTATAGTCAATCTGGGAGTTACATATGTTGTATTGTCTCCGACAATTACAACAGTAAGGGGATCGTCATTAATGCTTATCTTTATGCGATGAGGTTGTAAGCTGGGAATACTAGTGAATCTCAAGTGTCCGCTTTGCGTATAGGCGCTATATATATAGAGTCGTGCTGTATTGGTAAAATAGCGAGCATAGGATTCCCCCCAAAGTTCTGCTGCTTGCCAATCAGTGGGATGAAGAGCAAACGTCAAGGGTGCTATGGTTTCCAGTGGTTTAATTGATGACGGTTGCAGGTGGAAAAGGCTATCTAGTTCACTAGTGGAAAGCGGAGGACCAAACTCAGTGATTAAGAAATCCCGTTGCTCTGGGTCGTAATTTTCGGACCAGTGTTGGTTTACTATGTCACCGATGTTGTATTCCGCTAGGATTGCAGCCCTTGTGGCAGTGTCGGGATGAACAATGATATCTGCCTCTGGTCGAGAATCGAGGAGTGCGTTCAGGAAATTGTGGCTTATTTCATCCTGGCGATTTCCGCGGAAAATGCGGCCGCCGATTATGGGGCGCTTGTGCACAGTGTGCCCATAGAGCGAGAGGTTGTTTCCGGTAAAGCTTGGCGGCAAATTGAGTACGGCTCGTTGTGGATTCCCAGAGGCTAGCGTGCGCAGTGTGTTGGTTTGCCATGCTGGGGAATTTGGGAAGGGCCATACTATTATCCGCTCTGATAGGGCGGCAAGGCACAGTACTAATGTGACCAGTGAGGTTCGACGCCCCTTGTACATTTTCGTTAGGAGTGCTGCTAGGCCGTAGGCGGCCAGAATCGCCAAAGCAAAGTGCATGGTTGCGCCAAAACGTGCCGGTGTGCGACTCCAGCTTAGTAGCGGGAGCTGTGCTAGTAAGGCGTAGGGTAATTGCATTGGGTAGGTAATACCGTCCATTTTGAGGATCACAACGCTGCCTGCGAATTTTAGGAATGGTCCTAAGGACAGAAGCATAGAGCCGCCAACTAAAGCAGCCCAATGAATAACTGCACGTCGGTGTTTAGCAATTCCAATTAGGGCAAGTCCTAAAGCCGCCCAGCCAAGATACCCATGCGTTTCATCGTGGCTATTTACAAGTCTTAGAGCAAAGGGACGGATATCAGTTGGTAACAGCGGGTTGTTCGGGGGGGGTACAGCAAAGGATGCCATGTCAATGGATTTTCCTACGCTGTCTCCGAGTTCGAGGGTGCGAGTTGATATTGCTGTTCGTGAGGTCAGCATGGGGAGGTAGAAAGGGGATAGCAATGTGGCTGTTAGTAACCCAGTTGCAGTCAGCCAAGCCCACATCTTCCATGAGTGCAACCGTTTGTGTGCAGCGGCTACTATTACTAATGTCGTAGGTAAAACAAAGTATGCCAGATGGGATGGGTGGGAGGAGGCTAGGAAGGCACTCAGGGCGGTTGCTGCAAATCTGACCAGTGTGGGTCTGTGCAACAAGCGCAATAAGAAAAGTGCGAATATTGGAAAACCTACTATGGTGATTAGGCTCAAATGTCCGGCTTGCATGTGCCCGAGTATTTGGGGAGAGAACCCGAAAAGAAGTCCAGCTAGTAGGGCACCGTGTTGGTTGTCAGTCAGCTCGAGGGCGAGCCAATACATTCCCAATGCGTTGAGAGCCGGAGCAATGATCATGGCGAGGTTGTACGCTACTATCGGAGTGGTCAACTGGCCAAGCACTGCTGGCCCGAATAGGACAGGTACGTGAGTCATGTTGAGAGGAGAGTAGACCCCGACGGGGTGGTTGAGCAGTGGTATATTCGCTGGGGTTCCAATGCCCTCAAACAGCGAATGTGATAGCCACCACAAATACCACACGTGCTCGTAGTTGTCACCTCCCATGCGTCCAATGAGGGCGGTGTTAAGTTGCGAGATTCCAGGCCAGCTAACAAATATCGCGGCTAGCAAATATACGGCAAATGATGCCAGCGCTTTGCGGTGGTTGTTCATTCTAGAGTACTATCTGTTTCCTTCTGTGACCTGCTGCCCAAGTTGACGTTATTGGGAGATACTGCTCCTAGCTAACCGCAATTGCTGTAGTAAAGCATTGGGTGCAGTACCGCCCTCTAGTGTTCGTCGCATTAACGCCGTTTTCACATCGAAAACTTCAATGACATTCTTCGTGAAATATGTGCTGAAAGTCTGTAATTCCGTTAATGACAGTTCATCTATCGACATTCCGCGTTCTTCTGCATGCCGCACCACTTTTCCGACTATCTCGTGTGCTTCTCGAAAAGGCACATTGCGCTCGACGAGGTAGTCAGCAAGATCGGTTGAGAAAAGTGTAGGCACTATTCTGGCAGCCATTTTTTCGGGGCGGAGTTGCATGGTGGAGACAACGCCGGACATGACCTGTAACGCTAATTCTACAGTGTCATCGGCGTCGAAAAGAGGCTCTTTGTCTTCTTGTAAATCTTTGTCATAAGCGCTGGGAAGACCTTTCAGAGTAGCAAGTAGTCCGGTCAGATTGCCGATGAGTCTCCCAGATTTTCCTCGGGTTAATTCCAATGTGTCCGGGTTTTTTTTCTGTGGCAGTAGGCTGCTACCGGTGGCGTAGGCGTCGTCTAGTTCCACGAATTCGAACTCAGCGCTGGTAAACAGAATTAGTTGTTCGGAAAGACGGCTGAGATGGATGCCAATCATAGCGGCTGAGAAAAGGAAATCCGCAGCGAAATCGCGGTCAGAGACAGCGTCGAGACTATTTTGAGATACTGCATTGAACCCAAGTGAGTCTGCGAGATCATTGCGGTTTATGTCAAATGCACTACCAGCGAGAGCACCTGACCCGAGTGGCAGTATGGCTGCGCGTGCGTGCGTCTGTGTGATTCTCTGCTGGTCGCGGTCGAGTGGCCAGAAATGCGATAGCGCCCAGTGGCCCCATGTGATAGGTTGCGCTGGCTGTAGGTGTGTGTAACCTGGCATCACTGTATTCATGTTGGTCTCTGCGCTTTCTAGAAGCGCCTTCTGGAGAGTGCCGATGTGGTTTCTCAATCGGTTGCAGGCACGCATGACCCACAATCGAAAATCAGTCGCAACCTGATCGTTGCGATTACGTCCGGTGTGTAGTTTGACTCCCACTGGCCCAACAATTTCAACAAGGCGACGTTCTACAGCAGTGTGTATATCCTCGTCGTTTACGTGAAAATTGAATTTGCTAGCGTCAAATTCCGCCCGTATTGTTTCTAGCCCATCTTTGATGCTTTGAGCTTCCTGTCTTGTGAGCACTCCGGCTTTTTCAAGTCCGCTTGACCAGACAATACTTGCGGTGATGTCATCCGCATACAGGCGTTTATCGAAAGGCAAACTAGCGTTTAGACGCTGTACCAACTCGTCAGTAGATTTGTCGAAACGGCTTCCCCACATTGGCATAATGTTGCTCCCTTAGGTGCGGTAATCGGTATTAATACTGACGTATTCACGAGTCAGATCACCGGTCCACACCGTTGTTTCCTGCTGGCCACACCCTAGGTCTAAATGTATCTCGAAATCGGTGCTTGATAATATCCGTACTGCATCAGGTTCATTATAATCGCAAGCAGCTCCATGCTCCACTAATTGTAAATATTTCCTTTGGTCTGTACCTATCCATAGCTTGGTATGGAGCGGGTCAAAGTGGACCCCGGCTCGTCCGGCTGCTGCCATCACTCGACCCCAATTAGGGTCACTGCCTGCTAACATTGTCTTAACCAAGGGAGAAGTTGCGATAGTGTTTGCTACTCTGTGCGCGTCGACTCTTTTTCGCGCTCCGCTTACACGTATGGCAACTAATTTGCTTACGCCCTCACCGTCTTGTACCACCTGTTTCGCGAGTTGGGTCACAAGATAGTTTAAGGCTTGTTCAAAAGATTGCCGACTTTCTCCACGGGCGCATGAGATTCCACTCGTACCGTTTGCTAAAAGGAGAACGGCGTCGCTGGTGCTGGTATCTCCGTCTATGGAAATACGATTGAAACTTGCGTCGACTGCTGGTTTCAGCAGAGATTGCAGATTTGTTGCCGGAATATTTGCGTCAGTGGTTATTAACGCAAGCATGGTGGCCATGTTTGGGTGAATCATACCCGACCCTTTTACTATCGCGCCGATCGTGACTTTTCCTCTGGGAGTATATATTCTAATGGCAAGATGTTTGGGGAGAGTGTCTGTGGTCATTATGGCGCGTGCAGCCTCTGGACCTCCATTTGACTGGGGTTTTGTGGCTGCAGTACCAATTCCGGCGCTGAGTTGTTCCATCGGTAACTGCACTCCAATTAAGCCGGTTGAAAGTACCAGAACTTGGTCTGGTTGGCAGTGTAGGGCGGTGGCTGTCATTGACTGCATGCTGCGTGCATTTTGTAGTCCTAGTGCACCGGTGCATACGTTGGCGATTCCTGAGTTTATAGCGACAGCCCGCACGGTCTTGTTATTGCTTGCCAGTGTTTCGCGATTGAGGGTGATGGGAGCACCAACTACCTGATTGCGGGTAAACAGGGCCGCAGCGGTGCAATCACGGATTGAGTGCAACAGCATCAGGTCGGGCTGGGCAGATACCTTTAGACCGCATGTGGCAATCCCAACCGTGTATCCTTGTGGGCTAGTGATGCTTCCGTTTTTCATTAACTTCATAACCGTTACTCAATCCCTCTTGAATTTGGAGTAATCTGGAGCAGCAAAACGTTTGTTTTCGGCCTCATTGTTGTCAATCATTGCTTTGACTTTAATGGGTAGTCCAAACAAATTGATGAATCCGCGTGCGTCTTTCTGGTCGTACACGGATTCCTCCCCGAAGGTTGCGAGATCTTCACGGTAAAGGCTGTTGTCGCTATGGCGTCCTAAGACACTAACGCTTCCTTTGTATAGCTGTAGTAGAACCCAACCTGTCACTGGTCGCTGTGTCTCTGTAATAAAGGTCTGCAGCGCTTTGCGTAGGTTGTGGTACCACTGTCCAAAATAGACCATCTCGGCATATTTGAGTGCAATCCCTTCTTTGAAATGCACGGTTTCTCGGTCCAGGCATAATGATTCTAATTCTCGATGGGCGGTGTAGAGAATAGTTCCTCCTGGGGTTTCATAGACGCCACGTGATTTCATCCCTACCAGACGGTTTTCTACCATGTCCACGCGACCAACGCCATGCTTGGAGCCCAATGTGTTGAGAGCTGCCACTAGGGCAGCTGGGGTGAGTTCTTTGCCGTTTACTGCAACTGGGACCCCCCTGTAAAACTTGATTTCGACTTCCTCGGGATTGTCCGGCGCATTCTCCGGTGCGACCGTCCATTGGAACATGTCTTCTTGCGGTGCCTTGGCTGGGTTCTCGAGTGGACCACCCTCATGTGAGAGATGCCATAGATTGCGATCGCGGCTATAGATTTGTTTTTCTGTTGCTTCCACCGGTATGTTGTGAGAGCGCGCATAATCCAGTGCGTCCTCACGTGACCGTATGTCCCATTCGCGCCAGGGGGCAATTACTCGTAATGTTGGACTAAGCGCCTTGAAAGTCAACTCAAAACGCACCTGATCATTTCCCTTACCGGTTGCACCGTGGGACAATGCGTCTGCACCTTCCTCCATGGCAATCTGTACCTGCCACTTAGCAATTAATGGTCGTGCTACCGAGGTGCCCAGTAGGTACTGGCGCTCATAAGTTGCACCAGACTGCAGCATAGGGAAGAGAAAATCACGCGCGAATTCCTCCCGCAGGTCTTTTATGATGCATTTACTTGCGCCACTGTCCATGGCTTTGTTGTGTAAACCGGACAGTTCTTCTCCCTGGCCGATATCAGCGCAGAAACAGATGACCTCGCATGTGTATTTCTCGCGAAGCCAGGGCACGATAATGGAAGTATCCAGTCCGCCCGAATATGCAAGTACTACTTTGTTGACATCTGTTTGCGACATTAGAGTAATGCTCCTTTAAGTGATTAGGGTTTGTGTCCAGAGTCCGTTAGTCGTCGGAAGCCCGTGTTTGTACTAGATGGGGAAGGTCAGCAATTCGCAACTCTACTGCAACCTCATCGCAATTGTCCTTGACTGGGCATTGGTCACAATCGCGCCAGATTTTCTCTGGAAAGCGGTCGCGGTCCGTGGTAGCAAATCCTGCCTGCTTGAAAAATGCTTCGGCTCGTGTAAGCGCAAAAAGAATTGGTGTGCCGCGTCGTCGTGCTCTGGCAATGAGCATCTGCAGCAAAGTTGCTCCCCATCCCTGACCCTTGATGCGATCATCTACAATCAATGAGCGTACTTCAGCAAGCTCAGGAGTGTAATTGAGTAGCGAGGCGCATGCTGCAATTTCTCCGGCATCGGTTCCCACTATCCATTCGGAAAGTGTATCTCTAATTTGCGATTCGCTGCGAGGAAGCACATCGCCGCGCTGTGCATGCTTGTCTACAAGGCGTGAGATACC
>JAKUPR010000026.1 GCA_022450585.1 Anaerolineales bacterium
CAGTGCTTATCTTCTCGAGTTCCTTAGCGCTTTTCAATATTGATTTTGTCATTAAATTGTCCTCTTTATGGTAAACATGCTAATCACCAATTACAACTAATTGCTTGACGGTTTTACCTCATAAAGTTCAGCCTTGACGCCAAGTGGCGTGTCAAAAAAGATATACCGAACTCTTTCATTTGTCGTTACAACCTCAGAGTCTATTGCTTGGACTTCTTCCGTGTCAAAAGTCACCCCGCCTCCTCTAAGTCTCTCAACAGTGGCATCTATGTCATCTACTTGCCAAGCTACATGAGTTGTCACGGAGTATTCTCCATCATCTTCGGCTTGCCAAAGCTCCAAGCCAGAATACCAAGCAACGGTGAACCCTGGTCTTACAACACTTCGCAACAGCGGCAAACCCAGTGTATTCTCAAGATATTCCCTAGCGGTTTTGAGGTTTGGCACGTCTAATCTCACATGCGTTTCGATTGGAGTTATCATGAATTGTATTATACCTTTTCATAAATTCTACAGATTTTGTTGACAATACACAAATCAATTTTCCCTAAAGTTTCATCTATTTTCATATTTTGTAAGTCAATAAATGGCAATCAATCTTTTTCAATTTGAACCGGTTGGTTTGTGGCAAGAGACTTCACAGCTGCTTCAACAATCATCTGTGCACGGTATCCGTCGTAAATGGTAACCAACGGAGGCTCGCCACTTAAGACGGCGTCGACAAAGAGGTTCATCTCGTGAGGATATGCCGCCGCATACTTTGGCATAAAGAAGTCGTCTGAAGCCCAATCTTCTTCTGATGATGGAATTAACCTGTCGAGCAAAATTCCATCTTCCCGAAAGTGCATCACGCTTGTTTCCGGGCGATTCTCTGCTCTCAACATGCCTTTTGAACCGAATACTTCAATGCGTTGGTCGTATCCATATTGAGTGCGCCAGATATTGCTGATGTGGCACATCTGGCCACTTTCCGTTCTAAGTGTGGTCATAGCTGCGTCTATTTCCCCTATCGGTTCAAACTCAGGCTCGACCAAACATGATCCGGAAACGTAAACTTCCACCGGCTCCTCACCTAGGAGTACACGCGCTAGATCAAAGTCATGGACAGTGGACTCCCGCAGCAAAGTGTACGGTGCAGTCTTGTGAGTTTCCTTGACGAGTTCCAGTATCGTGACGTGGATATCTCTATTAGTTAGCACTACAAGTTCGACTCTGCCGATTTGATTGGATTTAACCGCCTGAATAAGTTTGTAGTGGCTTGGCTCGAACCTTTTCATGAATCCCATGGCCGTAATAACGCCGGCTTTACTAATCTCCTCAATCGCGTGTCTCGCAGTTTCTATGTCTTCCGAAAGGGGCTTTTCAGTGAAAATTGCCTTGCCCGCACGAGCAGCCTCAATCACTAACTCAACATGAGAACTTGCGGGAGTAGTGATGATCACCGCATCGACATCTTCACTAGCCAATGCTGTTCGTATGTCAGGTGCTACTTGGGCACCCGAGCGCTCCGCAAGCTCCTTTGCGGCTTCAGGGATGACATCATACACATATCTCAGATTTGCTTTGTCATTGTCCAACAGTGTGCGGGCATGTAATTGCCCCATTCGACCAGCCCCGAAAATACAGAAACCTACCATATGTTGCCCTCCTTTAGACCACCGGTTATGCTAATCGGCTTAGGGTGTATTTTCCCTAATGAAAATTTTAACTTATCTTATCGCAAGACTCGGTGCGATTCTCGAGAAACTTTTGAGCTGCCATGTGTGACTGTGCTACCAACATATTCTTTGACTCTCAACCCTTTGATATTCTGGACTATGTCTCCACTCATCGGACTTGCTTCCCATGTGGCGTCACCATATGTTACAGTTCCATCCCCTGTCCAGCCTGCTTGGTAAGCGTCTTCTTTTCCTATTAAGGTCGGCTCACTTAGCGCAGCGCCAATTCCATTAATATTGGGTATATACCTCCACCCGAGCCATGGGGTCTGATTATCTTGATCTTCCATCTTAGAAAGTTCGGCATCATCAATTTTGTGCCCCTGTTTTATGGTCATTGCAATTAGCATTGTGCTATTGTCCGTTGCCTCAACATGCCATTTACTATGATCAAATTCGGGGTCCATAATATCGGCAAACAATTTTGGGGCTCCCAGTAACTCGCGGCCACGAATGATTGGATAACAGTGATTTTCCCACAATACTAGGCCGTAATTACCCTTCTCAAAATCTTCTTTTCCGCGAAAAGATGCGGCCAAGTTCAGTCCGATTAGGTTATAACCACCACCGGCCAGTATATTTACCTGTCTGCACTGCATGTAAAACACGGTTACCGTCGGCTGATCATCGGGCTCGAATCCAGGGGGCAGCCTCTCCGCTATGGCGTCTTTCGTGCTCAGGTATGATGTTGACAATGTCCATACGTCGCCAAAAATTCCAGCTCTAACACGTGTACCGGTGTGCGGATCCAGTTGAGGTCTCACAGGACCACATCCAACCGGCATGAAATAAGCCTTAGTATCATCAAACTGCATATCGATAAATTACCTCCACTGTCCTACCCATAAGATACGTGCAGGTTTCAATGATTGATGGTTATATCTAGCTCTTATCGAAGAATACATTGACGTTCCAATTCTTGAAGATAGATGATAGATGTCTCCAAAAGAGTTTCTTGAAGCCTGTTTACGTCCACGATTGATGGTACAAAACCTATCGAAAGAAACCCTTTATACCCTATCTTATGTAGTGCTGCTATCACCTCTAGAAAATTAATGTGCCCGGTGCCAGGGGCATCCCTGTTACTGTCACATAAATGAACATTAAGCAATTTGCCTTCAGATGCCGTGATAGCGGCAGGCAGGGATGTATCTTCAATATTGGCATGGAACAGATCCACAAGCACGCCCAAGTTTGTGCACTCTGCTTCGTCAATTACATCCATTGCATCAACAACGCTGTTCATGAATCCTGGATGACCCTCATATCGATTAATAGGCTCGATCGCTATGGAGACATTTCTGTCAGAAGCATAATCGCACATTTCCCTTATTGAGCGAATAAAGTTATTTCTGAGTAAACTAACATCTGTAGTAGAGCGTGGATATGTTGGTTGACCCGGTGCAGCACAAACCTCAAATATCCTAGAACCGAGATCAGCAGTAAGGTCTATACTCATTCGGGAGTATGCTAGAGCGCTCTCCCGTACGTTCTCGTCGCAAGACGCTAGATCCCGTTCTTCTCCAGCATCCCAAGCAGCCCAAGCACCACCCAAGGTATGGAGTTTTATTCCAAGAGATTTACAAATCTGAATCATTTCTCTTGCTGCATCCTGGTCAAGTCCATCTGCACCAGTTTTGAGTTCAATCCCAGAATAGCCGGCAGAAGATACTTGCTCAATGACTTTTCGTGGTTGTTCCAGAACGTCGAGGCCAGCCAAAGCCAGTGTGTTAGCTTTGATAGAGTACTTCATCTGTTGGTGCGAATCAGGAATCATTGTCAATGTCCGTACAAATTTATCAAATTACGCCCGGCCCGTTCAGTCCAGATGTATACAGGACACATCTGGTTTTATAATCATCTCTTTGCAAGTCTCTGGCGGTACCAGTGCTAATAATCTTGCAAAGAGATGTGAGGAATATCAAACTGAGAGATATGCTCTCGTCGCTTGAATTTTGGATAGTGATCTGCGGCTATGTTGCCAATCGCATCAGTTTAGAGCCATACATCTTCAGTATCAATCTCAGGCCATGTTCCGAGCTCATCACGGATTTCTGGCAGGTTTGCCCAACCTTCGCCAATCGCCCAAAATAGTTTGAGTACATCGTCTCCGGTATTCTCCACAGAGTGGTATTGATTCTTGGGTACGAAGACAACGTCGCCAGCCTCAAGTGCTATAGGCTCTCCTTCCAAATGTAAGATGCCACTACCGTTGATAATGTAGTAAACCTCATCTTGGTCTGGATGCTTGTCACCGTGACCAGCAACATGAGGTGCAAGCCAAAACAGACCCGCGGTATACTGGGTGGATCCACATGTTTCATCTGTGATCATCACGCTATCCTGCATTGTCTTTGTGGGATCCTCCAAGAGGGGCACATCGGTGATCTTGAAAACATAACGTTTTTCTTCAGACATGAATTTTCTCCTTTTGCTTTTTATCTTATTTCTCATCGCGCAATGATAATTAACGATTGGCGCCCACTACATTGAGTATACAGTCACCTACATATGTAACCTCCGTCTATTACCATAATGTGTCCAGTCATGTAACTGGAAGCATTGGAAGCTAAATACACCACAGCTCCCTGAAGTTCATCTGGATCCCCCGCTCTACCCATTGGAACCCTCGACATCCAGTGTTCCCAACGATCAGGATCCTCCTCCTTGAGTTTAATCACAGGTGGTGTCACCATATACCCAGGTGCCAACGCATTGACTCGGATACCGAAGGGGGCCCACTCTACCGCCAGTGACTTGGTAATCATTATCACCGCAGCTTTGGCAGAGTTATAGTGCACATGCTCTTGAGGATATAGCACACTGATCCCAGCCATACTGGCAACATTAATTATGTTGCCGTATTTCTGCTTAGACATCACCGAAAACGCGGCCTTAGAAAAATTGAAAACCCCATTAACGTCAATATCATATATATTCTTGAAGGTTTCAAGGCTTAAATCTTCGGCTGGCTCAACAGTTGCGATGCCCGCATTATTGACCAAAATGTCCAGAGTGGACCAAGTGTCGACTACAGCGGTTATGGCCTTCGTCGCATCAAGTTCATTGGTCACATCACCCATGATTGCTAGACTATTGACGTTCTTGGCAGCGATTTCATCTGCTGTAGCCTTCGCTGTATCAAGATTTATGTCTACGATTGCTACGTTGGCTCCAAAGTCTGCTAAAGCTAGCGCCATGGTTTTCCCAAGGCCGCGACCACCCCCAGTAACCAAGACATTTTTTTCTTTTAGATTAAATAGTGGTTTCATTGGCTTCTCTTTGGCATCCATCATAATCTAAGCAGTTCCTCTCCTCATATTATGGAAGACAATAGCTTTCAATTGCTAATTGGCCGCAATTTCACATAAAAGGCCAAGGGCTCCAATCTTTGCCATGTGCATTCTCGATCTCGTGCCAATCGGCCAATTCTCCTAAGTTTGACAAGCTATCCATGATAGCCCATACCAAAATAATCGGCTCATCGGAGTCGTTGTGGACGCAATGGTCTACTCCTTTTGGCATGAATACCATATTTCCTGCTTCAACATCTACTGGGGTACCATCGAAAAGAATCTTGCCTCTTCCTTGTATTATGTAGAATATCTCCTCACAGGTATGGTTATCTGTATGATTTTGCGTGTGAGGTGGTACCCACACTATACCTGCCGTAACCTCTTGAGAACCTACTGTTTCGTCTGTAACCATGAAAACGTCACGCATGGTCTTGTCGCCAGTCTCCAAAACCGGGACGTCTGTAATCTTTTTTACGTACTTTGTAGGGTCAGACATGTCTTATTTCCTCTCTCCTCTTCTTTGAATTTTGAATATGTTTTATGTGTTAATATCAATCTCTCTATCTTGATATATCTACAAGATTGGCAGTCCGCGAAAACAAATGAAGCAACTTCGTTGAGGGTACCCAGTTATTTTTTTGGGCCCGGCTTATTGTTTTTATGGATGCTAAGCACACGCATTGTGATTTTTTTATTTACCCTCTTATTGAACGGTATTTCCAATTTGTTTTGTGGCTATCTGTGGCTGGAGTGTGTATACCATGGCGTACGTCACATGTCAAGCAATTTACGGGATCGACTGGGCTGAGGCAATGATTGCGCTAGTAATTTCTGCAATTTAGAACGTAATCATGTGATGAAGACAACAAGAATCAATGGGGCAATAGTCGGATCAACAGCATTTATTTGAATGTTTTTCATCGTGTGGCAAATCACTTTTTCTTAGGGATTCTTCTAGGAAGAATCCCTAAGAAAAAGTGATTTGCCAAAAACGGTGATCAGGAGTTATAATACGCCTTCGACTAATCGACTATTAGTATGGCAACAATTAATCTCTTGGTGCCAATGTGCATTAACTAATGTATATGCATTGTGTAGTCGAAAAATATCAGTAGAGCATTATAGTTGTTACCGCAGTTTTTTAGAGAAAAGGAGAGAATACATGAGAAACAGGAAGGGGTTGATAACCATATCCCTACTCGTGACGTTAGGTGTGATGCTAGCTTCATGCCAACCACAGGTAGTGGAGGTGGAGAAGGTGGTAATCTCCGAGAAGGAGGTTCCGGTAGAGATTGAGAAGATTGTTGAAGTTGAGAAGATTGTCAAAGAGGTAGAGGTTAAGGAAGTCGAAGTCGAAGTCGAGAAGATCGTCGAAGTCGAAGTCGAGAAGATCGTAGAGGTAGAGGTTGAGGTAGAGGCTGAGCCAGTTACAAGTTATGCGCCTAGTGGAGAAGTAGTAATCGCAGTTGGCATTGAGCCTATAAGTCTAGGTGCGTGGCGCGGATTTTCTGAGACCGGTTGCCCGGGTTGTCGTAGTGTTACAGAGCAATTGGTATTAAGAAATTACGATAATGGCTCAATGATGCCGTCACTAGCGACTTCATGGGAGCGTATTGACGATAGTAGAGTCCGTTTTTACCTTCGTGAGGGTGTTAACTTTACAGATGGCTCACCATTCAATGCTGAAATGGCAGCTGTTAGTATCAACCATAGTATGTCTGCTGAGTCAGGCGGTACGCTTGCCGACTACTTGGGTGGTGAAATGAGTGCTGAAGCTGTCGATGAATACACTCTAGATATTTTCACAGCTGATCCTGATCCAATGATTCTTCAGAAGATGGACTGGGTGTCCATTGGTTCCGGGCAACAGCTTCTAGAGCGACTTGACACATATGATACCGAGATAATCGGTACTGGCCCCTACATGTTGGATGAATGGAAAGCAGGCGAATCCATTTCGTTCGTGGGTAATCCTGACTGGTGGGGAAACAGTTCTCCAGAAGGTCTTGGCGCCGTCAGTTTTGAGAAGGCCACTTATCGTTTTCTGGCCGAGGACACAGTGCGAGCAGCTACTGTAAAAGCAGGCGAAGCTCATATAGCTCAGTATGTCACTCCTGACGATTGTAAAGACCTTGAGTCCAACAGTGGTACTCACTGTGACTTGGAAGCCAGTGTGGAAACCATGTTCATTCGACCAGATACACATGGAGCCTCCTTGTTTAGCGATGTACGGCTCAGAAGGGCACTCATGCACTCTATCGACAGGCAGCTGATTGTTGACACCATCTTGGGTGGAGCAGCTACTGTTGCATCACAGATTTGTAATCCGAGCTGTGCGGGACACAATCCGGATCTTGCACCAGTTGTATATGATCCAGATTACGCAAAATTCCTAATTGCCGAAGCGCAGGCTGATGGAATAGATACGTCTGCCGAAATCAGATTGGTAGCACGCATCGCAGTTATACCGCAGATCGCAGAGGTAATGCCTGCTATTCAGGAGATGGTAAATGCGGTTGGGTTCAATGCGGTTGTCGAGTTCATGGATCCTGATGCGTTTGGTAAAGCATTGGTGTTGAACTGGAAAGACACTCCTGAAGACAGGAATTTGGTCGGTGTGCATTTGCACGGTAACGAAATTCTTGACTGGGCGACTTCATACCGTTTCTACATGAGCTGTGACGGTATTCTTTCCGTGATGTGCGACGAGGAAGCTGAGAGACTCTGGGAAGAAGCACTCCCACTCACTGGTGAGGCTCGCGTAAAGAAGATGCAAGCGTCTAACCTGCGGGTTGTTGATCAAGCTTTGATCGGCCATGTAGCGCATATGGATTTGGCTTATGGTATTAGTGACGATCTCGACTGGAAGGTTAATCTTGACCATCGAATCTTGCTGAGGACTATGAAGCCAGCTCGCTAGTTACGATTAATAAGTGGTGCCCTAAATATGTAAGAATGGGCAACCTCTCATGCAATCGGAACTTCGCTTGATGTTTGGCAACAAGTAAGTTCTAGCGGCTCAGCGCCCGAGGAAACTCGGTTGTCGCTGAGCCGCTGATGTATCCGTCTGTAACACTGTAACAAAAACAAAAAGTAATTTGCGAATTAAGAAGCAAGCGATACGTGCAAGGAAAACCAAATCGTGACTATCTTCATCATTAGGAGAATCTTGCAAGCAGCGGTAGTTACTCTGATTACCCTATCGGTGGTGTTTGTGGTTGGGAGGGTGGTGGGAGACCCAGTGCGTATTGTCATAGGTATCGAGGCAGAGGAAACGCGTGTACAAGAGGTACGTGATCAATTGGGTTTGAACGACCCTTTGACTGTTCAATACTGGAGATTCATGACTGGAGCACTCCGCGGTGAAATGGGAACCTCGTTCTGGACAAGGACACCTACCATGCCTATGGTGCTCGAACGTCTTCCTGCCACTATTTATCTTGGAGTCGTTACGGCTCTACTAGCTTTCCCATTGGCAATACTTCTAGGTGCAACAGCTGCCCTAAAGCCACACTCATGGGCGGACAGATTGATTAATGTTACCGCTCTAGGGGGTGTATCAATTGTTGAATTCTGGTTGGCGCTGATGCTTATACTCGTCGTGGCAGTCCAGCTCGGTTGGTTTAAAACATCTGGTTATGGTGGAGTAGAGTATGTTGTTTTGCCAGCTCTGACATTGGCTTATAAGCCCATTGGCCGTATCTCGCAGATGGCTCGCAGTGCTATCATTGATGAGTTGCGGAAACCTTATATCAAGGCTGCTCGAGCAAAAGGTCTTTCCGAAAAGCAAGTAGTGTTCACTCATGCACTTAAGAATGCCGCCATACCAATAATCACCACTACGGGAGATGAGGTCGCCACTATACTAAATGGGGCAATGGTGGTAGAGACTGTATTTGGCTGGCCAGGAGTTGGGCTTCTAACTATAAACGCCCTGAGTCGTCGCGACCTTCCATTAGTCGAAGCCACTGTGTTTGTGGTTACGGGAATGATAATAATGACAAACATGCTTCTTGACGTTGCGTATACTTACCTTAATCCACGCATTCGTTTTCAATGATGTTGTCAAGGACAAACTTATTTGATGAATAATACTGGTAGTCAAGACTTTGGTGAAAGTGTAGAAGGAAGGCCTAGTAAGATTTCGTGGCTACGTTATCTTAGAGGACTGTTCTCGGATACTACTACTGCCTTTGCCATTATCTTCCTAATGCTTATCTTTATATCAACTGTTGCTGCAGAAGTTGTTGCGCCTTACGACCCTATTAAAACAAATCTACGTATGCGCAACATGCCTCCTCTGACTCCGGCAGTGGAAGACGGCTCCTTCCCGCATGTTTTAGGCACTGATCCTCTAGGGCGTGACATTTTGAGTAGGCTTATTTATGGGGCTCGAGTGTCATTGTTGGTTGGACTTAGTAGTGCATTGGTGTCCGGGACTTTAGGGACTATCCTCGGCTTATTGGCTGGATATTACCGCGGGATTGTTGATGATCTTATTATGCGTTTGGTTGACTTTCAAATGGGCTTCCCGTTTCTATTACTTGCGTTGTTGGTTCTGTTGGCTTTAGGCCCTGGATTTTGGAGTGTGATATTTGTCCTAGCTATAGTACGCTGGATGGTCTACGCACGACAGGCACGTGGCATGACACTTGCGTACCGAGAAACGCCGTTTATAGATGCGGCGAGGGTACTAGGTTGTAGTGATGCACGCATAATTTTCCGTCACTTATTACCAAATATGGCTTCCCCACTGCTTATTCTTGGAACTCTAGAAGTGGCTGGATTAATTCTTGGAGAAGCTGCTTTGAGTTTCTTGGGATTTGGTCTACAGCCACCTTCTGCTTCCTGGGGATTGATGATTTCTGGCGGCAGGCAGTATCTTTCATCAGCCTGGTGGTTGGCAACTATACCAGGCTTCGCTATTTTTTTTACTGCCTTAAGTTTGAATATGCTGGCGAGCTCGTTACGTTCTATCACAGATCCACTTCATAGAGAGCGGTGGCTGATGAAGGGAAGTGACTAGTAGATGCAAAGAGAAGAGATAGTGGCAATGGATGAGTCCAACAATACACCATCTGATCAGCAAATTACTGGAAATGGTGGACATCTACTAGAAGTATCTGATCTCCACGTGGAGTTCAGGACTTCCGGTGGTGTTGTAAAGGCTGTTAACGGAGTGAATTACATCTTGGATGAGGGGGAAACTCTAGCGATTCTTGGCGAATCGGGCTCTGGAAAGAGTGTAGGTGTAGAGGCTGTGATGGGTATTGTGGAGAGTCCACCTGGCTTCGTCACTGCGGGTTCAGTAAAGTTCCGTGGCACCGAATTACGGGGAATGGAAGAAGATCAATTGTGCAAAATCCGCGGTCATAACATTGCAATGATCTTTCAGGAAGCTCAGGCTACATTAGACCCGGGTTTTACGGTTGGACACCAGATTTCTGAAATGTTGCGCCTACATCGTGGCCTTTCGAAAGAGGAGGCAACAAAAAAGTCTGTCGAACTTATGGATAGAGTACAAATCCCGTTTGCTGTGGAACGAGCAAACGACTATCCACATCAGTTTTCAGGTGGTATGTGTCAGCGTGTTATGATCGCCATGGCACTTGCTTTAGATCCTGATGTTCTAATTGCCGATGAACCTACTACTGCCTTAGACGTCACAATCCAGGCACAAGTGATGCAGCTGCTCTCAGAGCTTCAAACGGAGACTGGCATGGGGATCATTCTAATCACTCATGACATGTCTGTAATTGCCGACGTGGCTGACCGTGTGGTAGTCATGTACGCAGGTCGGGTGGTAGAGACAGGTTCCATTCATCAGATTTTCGATCAACCTGCGCATCCATATACGGTAGGATTGATGAATTGTGTGCCGCGTCTCGATCGGAAGGAGGACAACCTCAACATAATTCCCGGTTCTCCGCCTAATCCTATTAATCTACCCGCTGGCTGCGCTTTCCATCCGCGTTGTTCGTTAGCTCGTGAAAGGTGTCTGTCAGAGACACCTGTGTCAGCGGAGGTAGGACCATATCATCAAAGTGCGTGCCACTTCTTTGAGGAGGTATTAGTTGGACACTGATCATAAATCTGTAGAAATGAGCTCAACCAAGCCTTTGCTCGAGGTCCAAGATTTGGTCAAGCATTTCACAGTGGAATCCAGCTCCCTTTTTGGGAAGAAAACAGAATTTGTCAGAGCGGTGGATGGGGTAAGTCTTGAAGTTTACCCAGGAGAAACGCTCGGATTAGTGGGTGAGTCGGGATGCGGAAAATCAACAGTGGCCAGGACTCTGTTGCGCCTTGACAAAGTGACGAGTGGCCAGGCGTATTTTGATGGGGAAGATATCTTCAGCATGTCTCGTGGGCAGCTGCGCCAGTGGCGTCGAAGAGTGCAAATGATATTCCAGGATCCCTATGGGTCGTTAGACCCGCGTGGGTCCGTTGGAGAAATTATCTCTGAACCATGGGTTGTGCATTCTGGCATATATCCAAAAGAGGAGCACCAAGAACGAGCTCGTGATCTTATGCGACAGGTGGGTTTAAACCCAAATCATGACGGTCGCTACCCATTCCAATTTTCGGGAGGTCAGCGGCAGCGTGTAGGGATTGCACGTGCCTTAGCATTAAGGCCTGAGTTGATTATTTGTGATGAGCCAGTGTCTGCGCTTGATGTTTCTGTACAATCGCAAGTTGTCAGTCTATTGAAGGAAATTCAAGAAGAAATAGGCTTGGCCTACATCTTTATATCGCATGATCTAGCGCTGGTGAGGCATATCTCCGATCGTGTAGCGGTAATGTACTTGGGAGAGATCGTAGAGATCGGTCAAGAAGAAGACATCTACGAGCGGTCTACTCACCCATATACACAAGCGTTGTTGTCTTCTGTTCCCATCCCTGATCCAGCGACTAGGGGGCAACGAAACCGTATCATTCTTGAAGGGGAAGTCCCCAGTCCAATCAATCCACCTTCTGGCTGTAGATTTCGGACAAGATGCTGGAAGGCGCAGGAGAAGTGTGCTCAGGAGGTTCCGAAACTCATCGACCGTCTTTCCCATGGTCATCCCAGTGCATGCCATTATCCGGAGCTTGGGTAGAATTTCAGAGTTTGACTGTACATTTGTAATGGGTTGAGAATCAGTGGAATTCAGGATGAGTAAACTGATTACATGAGGTACTGGCAATGATCAAACGAGATCCAAAGGCAGTAGAAATGATAGAGCGCTTGTTTCCGGATGCCGGTGTGAAGGGGATGGAGTTTCTTGAAACTTTAGACCCAACCTATCGTCAGTGGTGGGAGCGGACAGTTTTTGGCGGTTTGTACTCTCGCGAGGTTCTGGACCAGAAGACTCGGGAACTCTGTGCATTATCCGCATTGGTAATGGCCGGTAAACTACCGCAAGTTCGTGCCCACATATGGGCAGCGCATTATGCGGGTGCTACGCGGGCGGAAATACAGGAGGTCATATTCCAAATATTCATTTTTGGTGGTGCACCTGCTGTGCTTGGGCCGCTAGAGACTATGGTAGAGGTTTTCCAGGAACTGGACGAAGCTGAGGGCAAAAAATCGTCGGATGTTTAGGTGGCTGTATAGACCGCTTTATGTCATGTCTGCCTGTTGATTGTATTCAACACCGATAAGAGCGTAAGTTACATCCCTTAGAAATTAACAGAGAGTGAGATCATGGATCTGCATGGCAAGACAACCATTGTCACTGGCGGCGGTACTGGTCTGGGTAAAGCGATAAGCCTGAAAATGGCCGCTGCTGGTGCGGCAGTCGCGGTAAACTACCCAGGAGCCGATGAAGATGAAGCGAAAGAAACCGTATCTGAGATATGCGCATCGGGCGGCGAGGCTCTTTCGGTGCGGGCCGATGTATCTGTGTCTGGTGACGTTACTAGTATGGTGGAACAAGTCGTAGAATCCTATGGCGGCGTTGACATTCTAGTAAACAATGCTGGGGTTACCGTGTTTGTGCCCTTTAGCGACTTGGATGGCGTCCAGGAAAGTGACTGGGACCACCTCTTCGCGGTCAATGTTAAGGGTGCTTTTCTTTGTACGAGAGCTGTGGCACATTACATGAAGCGGAGAACCGCCGGCGTTGTTGTGAATATCACTTCTGGATCTGCTATTCGGCCTGCCGGAAGCAGTATACCTTACTCGGTTTCCAAGGCAGCTGGACAGATGCTAACCAAGTGTCTGGCTCAGGCTCTTGCCCCTGATATTCGTGTGAATAGCGTGGTTCCCGGTGGTCTTATGACACGTTGGGGTATGCGATTTGGTGAGGAAGTCCTGAAGCGACGGGCGAAGGAACTGCCTCTTAGAAAACATCCGGAGATTGGGGACGTGGCTGATGCTGTGATGTTCTTGATTAGCAATGAATCCATGACTGGAGAATCCATTGTTGTAGACAGTGGTTGGTTGGTACAGTGAATTTGTGGCTCACAATTAAAATTGCGCCTTGATGATCAATGTCATTGTGTGTACAGGATGCTGGGAGTCTTTGACCAAACTTTACTGGAATATTTTGACATATATACGCGTTTTACAAACTGGATATGGATATTAAGGAGACTAAAATGACTGAAAGACTTAACGTATTGTATTTACCACATCCCGCCATTCCTGATACGAATGACCCAGAAAGAGTTCGCACTTTGGAGGATTTGTTGGTTGATAAACACAATTTCTTCATTTTTGACCCGGACCAGCCTGTTGCCCCACAATTCGCAGAAATTGACTTTGTGATAGATATCGGTGGATCTGTAGGTACTCGCGAGATGGTAGATGCCGCAGCGCACAGATGCCGTATGTGGCAAATTCATGGCACTGGTCTCGACCACTTTGACATGGACTATTGGCGTTCCAAGAATATTCCTGTTTGCAATTGTCCCGGACCATTTAGTGCTGTGGCGCTCTCCGAATGTGCAATGATGTTTATTCTCATGCTTACTCGCAGATACAATCAAGTCAAGGATAATTTGGAGAAAGGCGTAATGTACAGGCCTTTTGGGTTTGAGTTGGACGGGTTAAGGCTCGGTATTGTCGGCTTAGGTGCTAGTGGCACAGAATTGGCTCAGCGTGCTGTGGGATTTGGGATGAAAATATCGGCTATTGATATTCGCGACATAGGCGATGATGAAGTAGAGAAGTATGGTATAGAGTTTCATGGTAAACCAGATCAACTAGATAAAGTGATTAGTGAATGCGATGTCTTGTCCGTTCACTTGCACCTTACTGACGAAACGCGTCACATAATTGACCAACGACGTCTGGATTTGATGAAACCTACGTCCTACCTGATCAACGTCGCGCGCGGAGCTTTGGTGGATGAAGATGCGCTATTGATTGCATTGCAAGAGGGAAAAATCGCTGGTGCAGGCATTGATGCTTATGGGCAAGAACCTCTGGACCCAAGTTGGCCCATCTTCAAATTGCCAAATGTAATCACCACAAATCATATTTCAGGGGCGACTGATGGAACTTGGCGCAAGCGCTGCGAGTGTTCTGCAGAGAACGTAGATAGGATCGCTGCTGGCCTAGAACCGTTGTACCGTGTAGATTAGCCTGTAAGTTTTTCATGTAATGGGTTGCATATGTTGCACAGATAGATTGACTGGTTAATTGTAGATATGCGGATGAACCTCTGCTCATGAATATGTTGCAACAACTTGTCGAATGGGTTTGCACACAACATCGAGAGCGGATGCAAGATAATTAGAAAACCTGAGTTGTAACAGGGGCGTGCTGTTCGCGAAAAAAAGAGGGACTGGCTAACGATATTCCTCTAGCCAGTCCTACATATTTGATAGATAGCATGGTCAATAACTAGCATACAGGTTGTGAGGTATAGGACATGCAAAATGGGTTTACGCGAAATTTCAGACCTCTAGAAATTTTGAGTGAGGATCAGATTGAGACCATACATAATGGGACATTGAAAGTACTCCAAGAGGTCGGGGTCCGGATTATGCATGATGGGGCCTTGAAAAAATTTGAGAAGCACGACTGTACAGTAGATTTCGACGAGAAATGTGTTTATATTCCCCCGCATGTTGTGGACGAGTGTGTCAGGAGTACGCCCTCTAGCTTCCGGGTAAAGGCAAGAGAATCTAAGAATGATTTGTTGATTGGAGGTGACAGAGTTTACTTTAGGAATTTTCCTGGTAAGGATACGGTGGACTTGGAGACTTGGGAAAGCAGGTCACCAACGAGAAAGGAATATTATGATTTCGTAACCGTGCTCGATGCACTTCCTAACGTACATACTTTGTCTGGTCATCCCTATTTCGGATTCGAGGGTATTCCAGAAGTCATGAAGATTTCCGAGGGCGAGGCGGCCAAGGCGCGTAATTCTAGCAAAATACAGATTGTGACGCATTCGAAAGACTCGGAGATATTCAGTATAAGGATTGTCCAAGCAACTGGAGGTGAAGCTTTTGGTGTATCACACCCAGAATCACCACTGTCTTTTGGTAACGAGGCAGTAGAGGCTCTAATACGTTTCTCCGACGCGGGATTTCCCATACATGTGGGGAGTGGACTGATCATGGGTACAAGTGGGCCGGCCACCATTGCTGGCAGCACTGTAAGCAACAATGCCGAGGTTCTTGCCCTTGTTGTGCTTATTCAAATTCTACATTCAGGAACCAGATTGATCGTCAATGATTATGTGCATACACATGATATTCTCAGCGGAGATCCAACATTCGGCGACATATCATCCTCGCTCCATGCAGCCGCATTCCACCAGATCTTTCGATGGTATGAAATCCCCTCTTGCACCTCGCTGTCTGGTTTAAGTAGCTCGCAACGTATAGATTCACAGCTTGCATACGAGAAGACTATGCCTACTCTCTTGGCTGCGCTAGCAGGCAGTAACATCGTGGATTTACACTCATCGATCAATGCTGAATTGAAGGCGCATCCTGTACAGGCCATTATTGACGATGATATTGCGGGTATGATAGGCCGATTTCTAGAGGGTGTTACAGTCAATGATGAGACATTAGCTCTGGATCTAATAGCAAAAGTAGGTCATGTTGCACGACAATTCTTGCATGAAGATCACACTAAGAAATGGAATCATCTGGAGCGGTACATGCCGCAGGTTGCTGAGCGATTGAGTTATCCTGAATGGCTGGTAAGTGGAAATAGGAGCGTTTTGGAGTGTGCGAAAGAGAAGCATGATGCGATACTGGCTTCGTACAAACCAAAACCTTTGTCAGCTGAGCAAGAGATAGAAATCGAAGCAATACTCAAGGAGCAAGCAGAGTATTACAGTAAACGCAACATGCTAAATTAAGAGAATAATGTGAGAGAAACCACCATCATGCTGGCACAATGTGCTTACTCGTCACTACCATATTTTGATAATATCTCCATTGCTTGCTAATTAGGGATGTCGACGGGTTCATGTGTGTTTATAGACTCGTATACTGCATCAATTATCTTCATGTTTCCCAAGCTGAGTTCAGGCGCAATGAGAGGGGGGCTGTCAGTGTCCAGGCACTCACATATATGGCTAAGCTGTAAATCGAATTCGTTGACTGGGGTGAACTGATACTTTTCGGTGTCAAAGTTGTCGTGGAAAACATGTACCATTGCTGAAAGCTCCTCCTTTTCGACGAATTCCACTTCCCTCTCACTTCTTTGGTCAAATGGCAAATCCATACGAATCCACCCATGGCTGCCAAGTATGGCTGTAGACTGGCAGTAACCGTGCTGGTAACTAGATGTAAGTAACGCAGTCTCCCCGCCTGAAAACTCGAGAGATATCGTCGCAGACATTTCTGAACTAATTGACTCTACAAAGTTCCCTACAGCATATACACGTTGCGGTGCGGAACTAATAACGTGGTTTGATAGATGGATAAGATATCCGGCTGTGTCAAATACAGAACCCCCACCTCGTTCTCTAAAGTACCTCCAGTTGTTGGTTGGCGCGAAGCGTACGAGAGGGGAAGAAAGCGTGCACTGCACAGATTGGATTTCACCAATTCTTCCTGAGTCTATGATTTCCTTCACCCTAATGTGCTGGGGGTTGTATCTCCACTTATACCCCTCAGTCAGCAGCACATTGTTATTCTTTGCTGCAGTTATCATTTCCTTACATTCTGATGCCGTGTAGCTAATCGGTTTTTCTACAAGAATAGCACGCGCCTTTCCAGAGTTAGCAACTTTCTTGCTCACCTCGGCGTGATGAACACCCCAAATAGAGATGACGACAATGTCCAGATCTTCTTGGCTGAGCATGTCATCCACGTTCGTGTAGCGCTTAGAGACCCCATATTCGTTACCAAAACGTTCCAAGGCATCTTCGGAAATGTCACAGATTGCTACTAGTTCTGCCTGCGTTACATTATGACATGCGCGACCATGGTCACGTGCATTCTCACCTGTGCCTATTATCCCTACCTTATAGTTCATAAGTTTTTTACCTCATACATTAAAGTTGTTGGTCTGATACCTTGACTAGTCTTATACTCTTATTACCATGGAAAATTTCTGATACTGTACTCTCAAGCACTTCGGAAGCAGACTTTTGTTATGGCTGCTTCCGAAGTGAGCATGTTTGCTACCAATTAGTCGTGTTACTGCAATTGCTAATCTTGTGGTGTCTTGATGATTGGTAAGGGGTTTCACTAAGCAATGATTATAGCATCGCACTCAGATTTTCGTTGCATTGCATGACATCATTTGTAGTTGAGTTGTATGGGTGATGTCTCCGCAGTATATTGTCATAATTCAAGTTCAAGCTACTGTAACGCGATTTCCAAAAAAATTGGTGCTCAAGAAGCATGGTGATTTAACGTAGATTGGGTTGTGATAATGGGAAATTTCGAGTATTATTATTAATGTTCAAAGTTCAAAAAGTAAGGGTTACTACAATTTCATATCATAGAGTTCCAGGGAGTTCCAGCATTAATACAGTGACAAAGAGCGAATTCTCCAAGCTTGTATTTGCATGAGTTGCGAGGCAATATAATCCGCTGTTATGTTTATCCTATCTGTAGTAGATGTTCTGTAGTAGATGTAACTTGGGCCTGCAGTTATTTTAGTCAAAAAAAGGAGAAAACAACAATGCGCAACAACTTATTGAAGGTAATAGGGACAGCTTTGATATCTGGAGTGCTACTAATGGGATGTCAAGTTCCTGCGGCAGGAGACGGTTCATCAGGAGAGCCGGAGCTGCCGTTGTTGGTGTACTGTCAGGTAAAGGATATTTCTGCTGTGTTTTGGCAGGGTGCTATTCTGGGTTGTCAGCAGGCAGCCGATGAACTTGGCCCGGACAAAATCGAACTTCGCTTCACTACTGGAACCACCGATATGGGGATAGAAGATAGCATCAAAGCGTTCGAAGATGCTCTGTCTGCCGGTGCAGATGGAATAGTTATAGCTCCGGCTGACTCTGTTGCATTGATTCCGTCCGTTGAAGAGGCAAACGAACTAGGTATCCCGGTGGTTGCCATGGACACGACGATAAATGAGCCAGCGAAGCTCTTAAGTACCGTCGCTACTGACAACTTCAATGGAGTACAGGATGCAGTTACTAGGTTGATTGAGGCCAATGGTGGCAAGGGCAAGTATGCCGTGACTGCATGTCCATCTACTATCAGCACCTGCCGTGATATTACGTCAGGTTTCGTTGCTGCTGTTGAGAAGTTCCCTGACGCAGAAATTGTTGGGATGCCTCTCGCATGTCCTTCTAGGGAAAAAGGTTACAATGCTATCAAGGACATTATGGTTGCTCACCCTGACTTGTCCGGTGTGTTCGGTTGTAGTGGTCAGGATGGATTAGGTGCGGCTGAGGCGATTCGCGATGAGGGTGGATCAGCGAAAGTGGTGACTCGTAATTGCTCCATGGAGGAATTGGAAGAGGTCAAAAGCGGATTACTCCATGCATGCTTTGCTCAGTTTCCTAGGAAAATGGGGTATGAGGGAGTTATGGATATCTGGAACCATTATCAGGGAGAAGATGCACCTGGATATACCGACTCCGGATCTGATTTTGTGGCCAAAGATCGCGTTCAGGATTACATCGACGTTGGTGAGTGGATGGGGCCTCCGGAGTAAATGACTCAGGTTATAAACTTAACTAACACTTAGCCGCATCAGCACAGTGCTAATGCTAGTAACCCCCAGAAAACGGGCCACCGTTTTCTGGGGGTAGCATTAGGGCAAGTTGTATTTGTCTCTGTACTCCAAATTTTATTACTGTTCTTAACACATGTGTGAATAGTTGTTAGTTGTCGCAAATTACAGTGATGAATTTGCGCAATCAGTATGGAAGTGAATACCGCTCTCATAGGGCAAAGATAAAACAAGATGGAAAATAAAGAAGAAGCGAGTGTCAACAACATCCTCGAAATTCGTGGTATGTCCAAGAGTTTTGGCAGCATCAAGGCTGTCGATAATGTGTCCCTTAAGGTAAAAACCGGTGAGATTGTTGCTGTCGTTGGTCCTAATGGTGCTGGTAAGTCAACTGTGATGCATACTTTGTCGGGAGTTATCAGACCTGATCAGGGTGCTATCCTGATAGACGATTCGCCTGTTAAAATTAGGGGTCCTAAAGACTCGCGTCAACTGGGTATCGAGATTGTATATCAGAACCTGGCGCTAATTAACACTTTGTCTGTGGCTAGCAATATTCATCTAGGGCGTGAAATTCTCCGAGGACCCTCGTTCCTAAGTTGGTTGGATACTGATGAGATGCAAACTACCTCGCGAAGACTGATCACGCAACTGAAACTCAACCTGGATCCTGCCCAGCCCGTCGAAGGTTTATCCGGTGGCCAGAGACAGGCTGTGGCCTTAGCGCGCGCGATCTTCCACCAGGCAAGATTCGCAGTCTTTGACGAGCCGACCGCTGCCCTGGGCGTGATTGAGACCCGCGCTACACTAAAGGTTATCGAAGATTTCAGGGACCACGGATTGGGAGTAATAGTCGTAAGCCACAACCTGGAAGACGTTTTTTCTATCACTGATAGGATTGTCGCGATGCGAGCTGGAAGAGTCGTTGGTGAGCGTCTTACCAAAATGACAAGTCCGGATGAGATTGTTGGGCTCATGCTGGGCGGAGATGTGGACGGCGAGAACACAGAATGGTCTATGTAACTACCTATGACCATATGGAGTACGTAATATGAACCGTCAGGTATTTCTAGTCATAGCCCTCATTTTGCTCTGTACGCTAATAACAGTCGGACAACCAAGATTTTTGACGGTCTACAATCTCCTCAATGTCTTGGAGCAGGCCGCGGTGATCGGAATTGTATCAGCCGGAGTGGTCATGCTGATGATCGGCGGGGGATTTGACCTCTCAGTTGGGTCTGGAGTAGTGCTTGGAGCATACATTGTTGCAACTGCTTTCAAGAACGAACTGCCTACGTCGCTTGCTATTTCTCTCGCCTTGCTCGGTGGTGCTGCTCTTGGAGTTGTCAACGGAATAGGTATCGCACATCTAGGTATACCATCTCTGATAATGACGCTGGGAACGCTCTATGCGATTCGTGGCGGTGTACTCTATCTGTCAGGGGGAGAAACCATAGGATACAGGTTCCCGGATGTCTTCACTTTTATCGGCAAGGGAGACGTAGTTGAACTGCCCATGCCGGTTATCATAGTAGCTTTAGTTTACATTGTCTTTTTCGTCATCATGAAGAAAACTAGTTTTGGTCAATATACTATTGCCGTCGGTACGGACTCAGAGACTGCGTGGCGTGCTGGAATAAATGCGAAGCGACACTTGACGACACTATATGTTATTAGTGGGACTTTGGCTGCTCTCGCCGGTATAGTGCTCACAGCCAGAATCGATGCTGCTACTGTACGTTTTGGGGAAAATTATGAGCTCCAGTGTATTGCGGCTGTAGTAATAGGTGGTACGAGTTTATTTGGTGGACGTGGAACCCTGCCGGGCACTGTGCTTGGAGTGCTCTTCCTTGCCATTGTGCACAATGGGATTAACCTTCTCGGTGTATCTCCGTTCTTGGCCGTGTTTGCTATTGGGGCGCTTCTGCTCTTCAGTGCGACAATAGATGTTGCTGCTACTTTGACCAAGCGCACCTAGTGCGTTCGCAATATCTTACTGATTAATTCTACAATCACTACAATTAGTCCAGATAATGATGCTAACCTTGTTAGAAGATACATAGATGGCATTGAACATGTATATCTGCTGCAGCGTCGTGTCGACCAGTTGAGGAACCGATGAATATCTGTATGGTTGGTCATGGAATGATGGGTGTATGGCATTCGAATGCTCTAAGAAATCTAGACTGTTGTCTACACACCGTAGTGGGACGTCGAACAAAAGAAGTATCTGAATTTGCAGATCAATATGGATATCGACAGTGGACCGTTGACTTAGAGGAAGCTTTGGCAATTGATGAGATTGACATAGTGATTTTAGCAAATCCTAGTCAAATACATGCTGAAACAGCACTCTTATCCTTAGATGCAGGAAAGCACACACTTGTAGAAATACCAATCGCCATGAATCTGGCTGATGCGCAAATGGTGACTGTCAAAGCTCAGAAGCTTGGCCTTAAACTAGGAGTGGTACATCCGATGCGTGTGCGTCCTGAGATAGTTGCTTTGAGGAACCGTGTGTTGGCTCAAGAAGAACGGGTAAGACAAATTGTTGGTCGTTTCTATATTCATCGCTTGCGGAATATTGGAGCAACCGGCTATCAACGAAGCTGGACAGACAATCTACTTTGGCATCATACGACCCACTTACTAGATTTGGGGCTCTGGACCTTGAATGATCCTGTAGATGCCTTGAGTAGCTGGATGCCATCCCCTGACTCCAAGACGGGTATCCCCATGGACATTTTCATAGGTCTACAAACAAGTGGAGACAGTGCACTTGTCTGTACTGGATCTTATTACAGCCGTGAGAACATCTTCGATTTCTTTGTCGTGACGGACCAAAATTCATATAGATTGGATGTTTTCAAGAACACATTCACCGATGGTTCTGATATGAATACCATTGCTCCTGAACCAGAAAACTGCGCATTGATTACGAGTGATTTTGTAGACTCAGTGCGTGAAGGTCGAGATCCTGCGGTTACCGGTGATTCGGTTCTGCCAACGATGACTGTTTTACAGCAAGTACAAGAACAGTGGGACACTATACATGGTGCACGCGTTATTCCTGGTCGCCCATGATGTTCGCTTGTGCTAAAGTTTGCTATGCCAAACGTGATATTAACCACTCTAAAATGAATCTCAGTATCAATGCTATATGAAGGATAAGAACGGGCGTTTGGAGGGAAAGGTAGCCATTATTACCGGGTCCGGTCAGGGTCTTGGGCGTGCTGCTGCTCTTCTATTTGCGCAAGAAGGTGCTAAAGTGGCTGTAGTAGACGTAAATAGTGAATCGTCACAGGATACCGTTGACATTATCTTGCAGGATGGGGGCGATGCCATTGCCCTTGAAGTGGACGTGGGCAATGTTGGAGATGTGCAGCGTATGGCTACTGAAACAGCACATAAATATGGACGTATAGATGTGTTGATCAACAACGCCGCCATATATGGCGGGGGCGTACATGTTTTAGAAATAGATGAAGATGTATGGGATGCAGTGATGAGAATCAACGTTAAGGGAACTTTTCTTTGCTCAAAGCAAGTTATCCCCTATATGCAGCAGCATGGTGGAGGATCCATCGTTTGTGTTGCATCCGTTTCGGGTGTCTTGGGAAACGAGCATCAGGCTGACTATAACGCGTCAAAACATGCCATAATCGGACTGGCACGTTGTATGGCGCAAGATTGTCGTAATGACGGTATAAGAGTGAATGTGGTTTCTCCTACAGGAATGTCTACTCCTGGGAATGAAAACACTGCCGTACAGAATTTGGCTCCCTATGTGGCTATGACGATGTTTGGACGCCTGGCCGAACCGATTGAAGTGGCGAACGCCATATTGTTTTTGGCCAGCGATGATGCATCTTACATCACGGGAGCTAATTTGATGGTTGATGGAGGCGTTACTGCAATTCAGCCATCTGGAAGACAGCTGAGAGAGGGAATCGCCAAATTTGTGAAGTCTTCTGATAGCTTACTCTAGAGTTGGTTGCACGAGTGGGAATAACATTATTGATTAGGAGGAGTTTTGATGATGAAACAACATAACGGAACTGCGAATGACGCAGGTCGACTGAACAATAAGGTCGCATTGGTGACTGGAGCGGCAATGGGATTTGGACAGGCGATGTCCGAATTGTTTGCGTCAGAAGGGGCCAAAGTTGTGGTGGCCGACATCAATCAGGAGGCAGGTGAAGAAACTGTAACTCGAATCTCTGATCAGGGAGGCGAATCGGTTTTCTTTCCCATGGATGTGAGGAAAGAATCTGATGCTGAAGGGGCAGTCAAGGTTTGCACTGAGGAGTTTGGTCAATTGGACATCTTGGTCA
>JAKUPR010000027.1 GCA_022450585.1 Anaerolineales bacterium
GCGCGGGGAGAATGCTTTTGTTACTAGTAGGCGCAGGCGTGTGTGGTCAGGTGGGTCCGTGTGAATCAGTCCGGACGAGAAGTGTTGACGGAGTGGTGCCAGTTCATCCCATATCTCTTTGGGCAGGTGTCGAAGCAGGGCTTCCATGCGACCCTGATTTGCAAATATATCCGGGGACTGATAGGTGGTCATGACATCGTCGTATCCTGTCAGTAACCAGGCTCCCCATGGTTCGCACCAATATACTGGTGCCGTTGCGTGAAGTACCTGATAGACTGGATACGGGTCTTGCACGAAATCTGGGCTGGTTAATAGTTCGTCTAAATGTGCGCTGCTTTCTTTCATTGTCTCTTATGTCTACGAAGTAAAACCTTAGTAGGCGGTGATTTTATTCATTTGACAGCTGACTTGATCATCTCTTATCGATTTTGTGCTGATCAATGAAACGTCCTAGTTAGGGCTTAGTCTATAAGTATCATGTGAATACAGCAAGCTACTCAAACTATGTTCCGTGTTCTGATGGAATTATCCTACATTTAGTATCTAATCCGCGTTTTATCAAGTTGTATGCCTCAAGATTAGAGAAGTGAGCAATTTCACTTTGGCGATTTTCGTAACCTATCGAATAGGACATTTATTTTAGAGATAAACCCTTCTGATGGGGAGTTGTTGGTGCCTTGCAATGGAACGGGTTTTGCGAAGATTGGTAACCTGATTTTGATGAATAATTTTTGTGCCTGCCCAAGAATGCGCAACTCGGTGAGGGCGACAGACATCACAATACGGGGAAGCGACTTCAATAGATTGTTTTTTGTTAGAGGTACTGGTGTCCCAATGAACCTACTGGCAATAATCTGTTGGTTCATCTGGCATAGTGTGATTGCGAAATCGATGACCTGGTCAGTAATTGTAAGTACAAACTTGTAGTTTCCGCTTCTGTCTAGAAATGGAGACACATGCAGGCGCTTCTCGGTTCTATAAGATGCCGTGGTGCCTGGGGATTTGTTTGCTCCAAGTAAGTACAGGTGAGATTCTCCGAAGGTATTATTTACTTCTACGGCGGCTGCTTTTATCTTTCCATCTGTTGTGAGAACCAAATAGAAAACTGCAGGATTAAATGTATAACCCAAGACCGATGGCGTCGTCAGCATAAACAATTTGCAAGTGGGCTCGATTATGGAATTAGAATTCGAATCTAAGAGTAACTTGCCTAGCTTTTCTGATATGGTTGCAGTGGAAGAATCGAGATATTTATGATCGTGAATAGAAACTATTCCGACTTTATTGTGATTCAGCGGCCATGGTAAGCCGTGATCTTTGCCCAGATCGCTTAGTTCAATCAGCAGCATTGTATGCCTATAATTGAAAGAGTGAGAACGCGGTCCAGATCTAGAGTGTTGCAGTGTCCCTGGGACGATAGATGACCGAATCATATGCGACCTATATCATTCTTTTTTGTCAGTCTTTCGGCTACCATTTTTCCCGATTTATACCCATCCTCATGAAATCCGTATCCAAGATATGCTCCACAAAACAATACTCTTCCATCTTCATTTAGACTGAGGAAATCCGTCTTTTTTGCAGTCGATGTATTAGTAAGCATTGGATGACTGTAATTGGTCTCAAAAATGATGCTCGAACTTTGTGGTTGGATGGGTGGATTGACGGTTACAAGGTAACTGGTGTCTGAGTGTAAGCGTTGTAATCTATTAATATAGTAAGTCGTGTATGTACGATAGGATTTGATATAGTCGGGACAAGCCATTACATTCCAAGATGCCCATAGGTTCTTATTTGGTGGCATTAGTCTGATGTCAGTGTGTAAGATTACACTGTTCTTCGTGTATTTTTGAGCATTCAAGATTGACTTCTTGTGATCAGGTAGGTTACGAACAATTCGTACAGCAGTATTCGCATGAGTGGCTACTATTACATGATCGAATTTCTCATTGTAAGTCGTTGATGATCTTACAGCCACGTGGCTATCGTACTCCACTACTTCAGTGATTGCGCTGTTCTTGATAATTTGACCTCTGAAGTCTTTTTCAAAGCGACGCAGATATTCTCTGCTTCCTCCCTCTACGGTGTACCATTGCGGTTTTCCAATAATGTCTAGCAGACCATGGTTTGAGAAGAACCTGACGTATGCGTGTGCAGGAATAATGAGGGCGTCTTCTCTCTTGCAAGACCATATCGCGGAGGCAATGGGAATAAAATAGTGTTGTATGGTGTCTTGCGGACACCCTTTGGCAGCAAGGAATTCACTTATAGACAAAGGTCCTAAAGAGTCTTCGTGTAAGCTTCTTTCTAGTAATTTGGAGTATCTATAAATTTGCAATAGCGATGCGATGTGATTTACGTCCGTGAGTTTGCGTAGTCGCGGGAATAGCCCTTTGCGGGTCCCAGCATACGAAATGTTACAGATTTCATTTGTATAAGAAAACGACATATCCGATGGTCTTAGCCGGATATCAAGTTTTCGTAAGAATTTGGTGAATAGCGGATAGTTTTTATCATTGAGAACAATAAAACCAGTATCTATGTTCCACTCATTTCTTCCATCTTTGTCTGAGACACATACTGTGTTGGCGTGTCCCCCTATCTCGCCTTGAGATTCAAACAAAGTGACTCGGTGACGTTTGTCTAGATTGAATGCGGCGGAGATTCCGGAAATCCCCGCTCCTATTATTGCGATTTTCAGATTGGCGACCGCCTAGTTTTGGAAGAGATAATGCATAACATGCCAGTCCCGTCCTTGATTGTACTTAAACATCTCTGAGCAAAATATAAGGAACAACCTATAGCGATTTAAGTAAGTTTTTGCTCTGGCTTTTGTCCAGTGCGCGCGAAGTTGTTGAATAGCAATTTGTTCATTTTGCTTTAGTTGGGATAACCAGGATTCTAGTGTTCTGTGGTAATTGGTACCGGAAATGCTCCACATGTCTTCAGGTGATAGTCTCCCACAAATATCTGCGTACAAGCCGGCATACGGCATCATACCTCCAGTGAAAAAATATCTCGCCATCCACGACTTTTGGGTATCGTCGAAAAATTGAGGAACATGTTTATGGGAAAAGACTTGAAGAAAAAGTTTGCCTTTTGGACTCATCCAAGTCAGGATATGATTGAGCAACGATTCGGCGTTTCTGACATGCTCAAACATCTCAATTGACAATATACGGTCAAATTGCTGAGATGGGTAGAAATCAATAATGTTTTCCTTAACTACTTTCAGGTTATGTAGTTTCTCTTTACGAATTACGTCTTTTATGAAGGCACTCTGTTGGGAAGAATTAGTGACAGCAGTTACTTTAGAATTGTTGTGAGTTCGTGCTATTTGGAGCGATAGTGAACCCCATCCGCACCCTAGATCCAATATTTCCTGCCCATTGGCGATTGATGCTCTTCTCATGTATGTCCTCAGGGTCAATTGGTCTGCTTCCTCAAGTCCAGGTGTATTCTGGTTCCAGATAGATCCACTGTATTTCATGCTGCCACTGAGAAAATTGCGAAAAAATTCCGCGGGGACACCATAATGTTGTCGGTTGGAATCATCTGTGTTTAATGCTATTGGCCCTACTCTGCATTGGGAGCGAAAATCTCTCTGTAATTCTGATATCTGCCTAGACTCTAGTTTTGAGACAAGTCTTTTATATTGGTTGAGACCTTGTCTGACAGTAATCCGCAGAGCCCAATCAGGGATGAGTCCTCGGTCAACAATACTCTCGTACCACAATTGTCTATACCTTCCTTAGAAAAAACTGGTAATCATCCACGCGACCGGAATTAAAGGCTCCTTCACAATAACTAAAGTAGTAGATAAATCTCCTATAATCTCTTTCCTCAAATCCTAATTGGGTTATTTTATCTTTATTCTCCACCAAATTTTTTCTCCAATGTTGTAAGGTAGTTATGTAATGTCGTCCAATTTTCCTTTCTTTTTGAACTAAAAAACCAGCCTTGATGGCCTCGTTGCGCACTAGATCAGGTGACAATAGTAGTCCTCCGGGAAAGATGAATTTTTGGATGAAATCGCAATTCCGTCGGTATAAATGATATCTCTCATCTGGGATAGTAATCACTTGGATCTGCAACGTGCCGCCTGGCTTAAGCAATGACGAGCATTTTCCAAAAAACTCACTAGTACCTCTGTGTCCTACAGCTTCAAGCATTTCTACAGAGAAAATGTGATTGTATTGTCCCTGTAGGAGCCTATAGTCCGTATTCAAGAGTTTGATTCTGTCTTCAAGACCCTGATTCCTGAATAGATTAACTGCATATTTGAATTGAGCCAAAGATAAGGTCACGGCAGTAACATTGGCTCCGAATTCTGCAGCTGCAGTCCTAGACAGCCCCCCCCATCCACAGCCAATATCGAGTATCGAATCATTGGCAGAAGTTTTTGCTCCCTGAATAAGTGAACGTATCTTGTTATACTGCGCCTCTTCCAGAGTGTTTTCTGTTTTGTCGAATACTGCGCAAGAATATGTCATGCTAGCGTCAAGAAAATTACTAAAGAAATCGTTACTGAGATCATAATGAGCACTAATGTTTCTCCGTGACCAACTCAGACTGTTAGATGACCTTAGAGCTTGAACTGCACGAGCCACAATTTTCTGTGGTGCTAGATTTGCTAAGAATGCAGGCTGACTACCTGTCGATTTGTTTGCGAGGTATGTAAATAAGGAGGGGAGATCATTGTAGTCCCACTTTCCTTCCAAATAGGATTTCGCAAAACCGAGATCGTATCCCATCACAAGATCCCAGAAGAAGGACCAATCATGTACATTTATATGATGCCGCAAGTTTCTATTTTTCGACATCTTCTTGGATGCCCGACTTGCTGGAGTTATGAAACCAATCCCAACTTGGTCAATCCTATGGGCTAGTCTTCTGTAGATGGTTTGGCCTAAAATCTGGGCGATCGTTTTCACTAGGTTAGATAATGATTGTATTTCATTGGGTTTCTATATATGTAAAGAAGCATACTGAAGAAAAACATTTGAATCATTCAGTAATTTTCAGTTATAGTATACCTTTACTGGAGAAAATATTGGTTCAAGATGAAAAAGTGTTTAGCTTGACTGACAACATTCATAACTTGCATTTGAAGAGAAGAGATAAGAGAAAAAATATGAGTACAGCAACCGGATATTTGAGTATGTTCTTAGCTGTGATTTCCACAGTCGCCTATCATATCTTTCAGAGGCATATTGGTAAGAGTGCCCATCCCCTGTTATCGGCTATAGTCACCTACTTGACAGCTATTGTGATTTGCATGTTCCTAGTGCGATCTTTCCCGTTCCGGTATAGGTTAGGTGAAGAGATACGCAACCTGAACTGGGCAAGCTTGGGACTAGCGTTGGCTATCATTGGGTTAGAGGTAGGTTTTCTACTTTGCTACCGGACAGGATGGCAGGTAGGAACCACCGCGGTTGTCTCCAATTCCCTTGCGGCTTTGGTGCTGCTACCTGTGGGCGCTATTTTTTTCTCAGAAAGAATATCATCGACTAGTTTCTTAGGGGTATTTCTGTGTATCGCGGGACTAGTCACATTACGATACGGGAATTAAGTGTTGATTAACTGTTGTCATGGTACTGGAAGAGTTCTTGTTTGAGAGAAAGTTCCGGGCAGTGTACTGCCTGGTAAGTGTAATGAACGAGGTAGATCCTCTTGGCGTGGTTTGTCAGATGGCTTGTGGGTGATGACTTAGCCTAAAGCACGTAGAGAATTACAACAGCAAAACGCAAACAGTATTATCTGCAATATGGTAGCCTGGCTGCGTTGTCTCCTGTTAGTATTGCGTCGATGTACCAATAATGAATTACATTATTTGGTCAGAGAGCAAGATGACCATGCGTGCACAGGAATGCGGCTTGTGAGTACCCGGGAGGGTGTATAGTTGTGTAATGTGGATTTTTCGTATTATTAAGTTCTTGTTTGGATTATGGCTGCGTACGCAAGGTCCTCAGGGTCGGCTTATCCGGTTAGCTGGAACTCATCTCCTAGGTCGCATACTGAAGAATGCCCAACCAAATTCTGAGAATTTCCCTGAATTTAGGGGTCGGGACGTGCGCTATAAGGGTCAACAAGCGAGTCGAATGAGAGCTGATCCAGTCCGGACGGAGAAAAGAATTATGCGCATTGGATTGGTATTGCTTATTGTTCTGATCTTTCTAGCCATGTTAGTCCTGGTGCCAGTTCTATGGGTAAACTGATTTGTTGGTGCCAGTCAATTAATTGGCGGACAACTTTTTGATGGTGCTTGGGTAAAACAATCAATTAGAAAAAAAAGGATGCGCAGCCATGACAAATATACTTCCTAGTACTGGCCTTGGTTATGCGGCGATGATTTTCGTGTTAGCTGCATTTAGCGTGGTCGTGATTACTTTTCGCATATTGTTGGTAGTACGTGGTTACAAGATGATTTCCACAGCGCTTGTAATGCTTCATGCACTACTCTTTGTGTTTGTACTGAGTTCTGTCTTCCGTGAGCTTGACAATTTTTGGAACGTGGTCGCGTATGCTGCAGGTGTTGGCTCTGGCAACGTTCTGGGTATTCTACTCGAAGAAAAATTGGCTATCGGTTATGCAGAACTACGTATCATATCGACTGATGGCAGTAGTGAAGTAGCGAGGATTCTAGGGAATCATGGTTATGGTGCTACAGAGACATCAGGATATGGAAGAAAAGGCCCCGTGAAAGTAACAATTTGTGTCGTGAGACGTAGGGAAGTTGCGCAAGTTAGGACACTGGCACTTGGAGCTGACCCTGGGTGTTTCATCACCATTGAAGATATTAGACCTTTGAGAAAGCGCTTATGGGCAGAATAGTTTGTACGGTCTTGCGTGCCTTGGCTGTCGACTGCATACTGACCTGTTAAGGATTTAGGAGCGGATAATATGATTTTAGGCCAGAATGCAGAAGTGGAGAAGTAATCTAGGCATTCACTTATATTAGTAAATGCGGGGCACCAAAATATGAGAAGTGCAGATCCGATACATTTCATTCTGGTAGGTGTTGTTTGCAAGAGCGTGTTTCGGTGAACTAAAGGCTTTGAATTGGAAGCATTTGGAGATGCTCTGGTGACCTTAGCTGTTGTTGAATGGTATGTTCGATGAGTAAATGGGAGGGTTGGCAGAAGCTAAAGATGGATGAAGTTGCACCAATTCTGAGCACTACCCTCAGATTATATGGTGTCCATAGGCCTGCATTACGTATGACGTCATACCTCCACAATTTTGATAACAGGATGATGGAATGGAGAATAACATGTGGTGGTAAGCCAATCGGTTCAATTGTGGTGCGACCAATTGGTCATGGGATTAGGCTGAGTCATATAACAATGCGCAAACAATTTGATGGCAGAATTTCTAAATTGGCTAGGCGCAGGATGAACCAGATATTCTTACATGTTAAGTATTGCGTAGATCGAGAGCATCAGGTTGGCGTGTATTGGCAGGTACGTGCAACTGATAACAATAGATAGCATTACCTTCTTGTCGCATGAACAGATGGCTTGTATTTTGTAAGTCCGTAGATGTCGAGGTAGATTGTATAATCTCGCGTCATTTGTACTAAGAATTGGTAGCGTTGCTATTGATTGTTGGTTACTGATGGAGTTGCGCCGCTGCTAGACATACTATCACTATGGGTCCAAGAACGAACCTATTTAATCAACCCCCGAAAGCGTCTAGGACATTCCCTAAAATAGTCGTCGTATCGTTTTTGTAGATTTCAGTGTACTGACATTGCGTGCAAGAAATGGTATCAAAATTTTTGTTCTGGATGTTCAGGCCTTTTGAGGATACCGCCTCCGGTTGCAGCAAATTGACCGACTTTATAATCCTTGTTGTGACACTTTGGACATTTCCAATTGTCCTGCTGCATTTTTTGTCCTGAATGTAATGTGATTGACAATGAATCCGGGAAGTGAGCCGCACAGGACTCGAACCTGTAACCAAGGGCTTAAAAGGCCCCTGCTCTGCCAATTGAGCTAGCGGCCCGGGCGGAACTATTCTATCATTCGGAATAATGGGGGTCAACTGAGAGGTGATGCTAATTATTCTTCGGGGATAGGACTGTAGCGTTGGGCATACAACAGCACTCCCATAGCAATGAGTAGTAACCCGGAAACTAAACCGATGGATTGCCACAAACCGAAATATGGTAGCCCGCTCGGGATATTGTGGCTTCCGATGCCGAGTACGTCCGCTAGCCCAGAGACTGCACAGACTATATATCCAGTGCCCATGAGCCGCAAACCAATTTTTTCGCGCAGTCGAAGTGGCATCGCGCGATGGCGAGTTGCGTAAGCGTAGGTGTATCCTCCTGTTGTCATTACTCCGATGCCGAAGAGAATTGTTATTAACTGTAAGATTCCTACCCCGGTGTTTAAGTCCAAAATGATAATGACCGGAAACATTCCTATTATGAAGATGGTAAAACCGAACACTACTCCAGCCACACCTGCCTTTGCTAGTTGGCTGAGGTTATCATTCCCTCTGTTGTGGCCTTGTTCGCTCAATCGGGCAGCCCTCGTTGCATTACTGTTAGCCAGTTCCCAGAAAGCATTTGGGTGATCTGTTTGGGTTCGTAATTTAGTTTGGCGAGTGCTTCACCAATCATGTGTAGGTCGGCTACACTGTCCATTGGGTGAGGAATTGACTCAGTGCCAAACCCTCCGTCGAAATCTGAGCCGATACCGACGTTTAGGCTGCTGCCCGTAAGTTGGCAAATGTAGTCCATTGTTTCCGCCACGCGTTTCACATCGACGGTTTGTTTCCCGTCAATCGGATGCCAACCTGTCCTCAGGAACCTATTATAGGGGATGATGCCGATAACGCCGTCTCGGTCTGCAAGTTTTCTAATCTGGTCATCGGTTAATCCCCGCTCCGGCGTGCTTAATTCTGCGGCGAATCGTGGATTCGCGTGCGATGCTATGATAACACTCTCATATCGTTCAACCGCTTGATCAAAACTGCGTTCTGACATGTGGCTGACATCTAGTATGATGCCACAATCCGACATGTTTTCAAGAAGTTCTTCGCCGACACTTGTTAGGGGACCCGGGTCGCCTGTGCCTCCGCAATAGCGTGTACCTGCCCAGGCTGGGCCTATAATGCGTACCCCCTGCTCTTGCCAGTTTGCGACGTCGTCTGGGGTGCGTATTGGATCAGCTCCTTCCATTAACAGTGTAATGCCGATCAGATTTCTGTTTTCCGCCCCGCGTTCCCAGCTGCTGGTAACTATATTCAAATCAGCGCGGTTACGAATAATCCTCCAAATAGAATTGTCGTTTTCTAGACGGAGGTAGTAATCTAGTTGTTTCCGTGCTAGTCTATAGGCCTCGTCGGCATCACGATAGCACATGTGGTCCCATGCGCCTAGTCTACGTCTATATGGAGAAACAAAAAGTGTTGCGAAAATAACGCCCACTTTTCCAGAGATCCATTCCTTGCGCCCTAGGCACGCGGAACCATTCTGTGCGGGAGTATCGCTTCCGGCTTCAGACGCGCGTATATTATGAGCGGAAGTAGTGTAATCTCGACTAAAAGTGAGCGCACTCCACGCTATGTCCTCATGGGCGTCTACTATTAGCATCGCGATATCGTAGCGATAAGATCCGGGGTTGTCAAACTGGCCAGAGTGCTATAATCGCACGATTATGATGGTTCTAGCGGTGATTCTGGTTGCCTGCGCTTTCTTCGGGTTGCCAGGCGTCCTTATTTGTCTAAACCTACGCTCGCGGGGTTATGGCCTGATTCCTTCTATAGGTTTGGGTATGGCCACTCTAGTAGTTGTTTTCTCTGCAGCAGCTAGCGCGGTCGGGTATTCGGTTTTCCTACAGTTGGGTTTGACTGTTGCGTTGGACGTAGTTTTGCTGCTGACATTGCGCTCAAGGAGTGTTGGAATTCGCACACGCTGGTTGCCGCGTTTGGAGACGTGGCAATGGCTGCTGATTGTGCTTATAGCTGTAGTTTACCTGGCTCCAGCATTCCTAATTTCGGTTCCGTTTGACACAGATGCACAGGGATTCGGGCTGCTGATCGCCACAGTGCGAGAAAGTGGTTCGATTAGTACCCTTGCTCCGTTTTATCCGCAAGTTGGCTGGTTTTATTCTCCCGGTTATTTTCTTCTTGGTGCCCAGATTGCTGATCTGACTGGCATAGCAATACACACAGTTATGCTTGGCTTCTCACACTTGTTGAGCTTGGGTGTCATTGCTGGCATCGGAGTGCTAGGGTCACGAATGGGAGGACGTGCAAGTGGATGGTGGGCTGCAGTAGTGGCTGCTACCGGTGTAGCACTTTTTACTACGTTGATGGATTCTGCCTATACCAATCTACTTGGTCTTTGGCTAACGACAACGTTCCTGTGGATGCTAGACAAAGCATTGAAAAGCGGAAGTCGCATGGATACGACAATGGCTGGCATGTGTTTGTCGGCGGTGTTGTTAGGTCATCCAGACAGTATTCTACATCTTCTCCTACCGTACATCATATTTTATATAAGTGCTCTTTTTGTGCGGCCTCGCCTGAGCTTGTCACAATACTTACGGATGTCAGTCACAATACCTGTTTTGGGGATTATGTTTAGCTTACCGTGGCTATTGGAATCCTTACCTATGATTAGCCAAATTGATGTGCATGAACGTCAGTCCCCACAGCTGCAGCATCTTGTCTGGCTATTCTATATCAATGGAGGCTGGGTGCCCATCGTAGCATTACTAGGAGTGTGGTGGGCGTGTCGCCGGCGGCACTGGCTGGATATCTGGTCCCTCACGTGGGTGGTGCCGATTGTGGAAATATCCAGCTTGGGCAATCTGGACACAATTTCTAGGCGTACTGTCCTAGACCCAATGCAAATCGTGTATCCGTTTGGGATTGCCTGGCACGCGACCATTATACCTTTCTCATTGTTGGCAGTTCGTGGTATCCGTCCAGTCGTCGACTGGGTGGAATCTTATGCGCGTTGGAAGATGTGGATCTCTGGAGTATTAGTGTTGGGTCTAGTTGCCTGTCTGTTGAGCATAGCATTTAGGGGTCCGATTTCCGCGTGGAGCAAAGCGGTGGTTCCGCCCATAACCGGTGCGATAGCTTCGTCGGCGGATGTAGAGGCTTATCTTTGGTTGCGCACCAACTCTCCTAGTAGCGCAAAGGTGCTAAACTATCCAGGTCGCTATGAAGGCCAATGGGTTTCAGTGATTGCCGAGCGAACGTCAGTTTATATACGTGACCAGCTCTTTTACCTTGGTGCGGATGGCCTGAGGCAAGGCCAGCAGATCATGGCCGTCGCCTTTCTTGATCCTGCTTCTAACAGGGCTTATGAGTTAATGATTGATCACGGGATAGATTATGTGGTTGTTCCCCAGTGGTTCAATCACCCTGATTCTCTTTCTGCGCAACTTCGTTGGCGCGATCCGCAACGCTTGCCTCAACTTTCCAAGTTTAGCGACGCAAAGTATCTGGATTTGGTGGCAGTTTTTGATGGTGCTCAGGTGTGGAAATTGAAGGAATAGATGTTGAAGTGATTCTGGATTAACCTAGTCTAGCATGCGCATTCTCCACATCATCCCCTATTTTTACCCAGCCTGGGCTTATGGCGGAACTTGTCGTGCTGCTTGGGAATTGGCGCGTGCGCTGGTCCGTAAGAAGCAGCAAGTAGTGGTTTATACAACTGATGCTCAGGATGCTCATTCGCGCGCGGCACCGTCGTTTGAACTGGTTGATGGGGTGGAGATTCATCGCATACGAAACCTGAGTAATCATCTTGCCTGGGGTAGGGCTTTTTTACCCCTAGGTTTTGGTCATCATCTTCGCGAGGAACTGGGTCGAGCCGATGTCGCCCACCTGCATGAATTTCGTTCGTATCAGAACTCAGTGGCACTGTCTCTAATGGAAAAGATGGATGTCCCCTTTGTGCTTACAGCGCAGGGTGGCCTGCCGCGGATCATGGGTAGAGACTCGCTCAAGCTCTTATATGACAAGATGTTCGGTCAACGTATTTTGCGCAATGCGACACGTTTGCACGCACTCAATGTGATGGAACAGGAACAATTTCTCGCGTTGGGTGTAGATCCTGAACGAGTTGCCATACTGCCGAATGGTGTTGATCTTGAGCAATATCTCTCGCTGCCGCAAATCAGCGGATTTCGTGTCAGATTCGGAATCCCAGAAGGTGTGCCGATCGTGTTGTTTCTTGCGCGCGTAAACAAAATAAAGGGTGTTGATTTTCTAGTTTCTAGTTTTGAAATGCTGAGTCGGGTGTCTCCAGAGGCAGTGTTAGTTATCGTTGGACCGGATGACGGCTACCTAGCGGAAGTTGAGCGACAAGTGGATGCTCTCGGCATACGCAGTCGCGTTAGATTCACAGGCTATCTAGATGGAGATGCCAAGCTCCAAGCCTATCAGGCGGCCAGTGTTTATGTGTTGCCGTCGGCATATGAAATGTTTGCTATTACCCTACTCGAATCGCTAGCTTGTGGCACGCCTATTATTGCCACTGATCGTTGTGGACTCGCTGATTTAGTTCGTCAGAATGATCTTGGTTCGATTGTCAACTATGGTGATGTTCGTGGCCTTAAGGATGAAATCAACCGTATCTTGACTCGTCCAGAGGAAATGCTAAGTAGGGCTAGTCATGGCCGACAATATGTACTCAAACACTTTGGATGGGATAGCATTGCAGAGGATTGGTTGAAGGTGTACAAAGACTGTGCGGTAGGTTCCTAAATATGTGCGGAATTTGTGGAATTCTTAAGTTTCCAGTGAGCGAGCCAGTTTCTCCCAGACTGTTGGAGCGCATGAGTGCCTTGATGATTCATCGTGGCCCTAATGACTCCGGAAGCTACATATCTCCCGATGGTCGGGTAGGTTTAGCCAACCGCCGCCTCTCAATAATAGATCTTTCTCAGGCGGGACGGCAACCACTCAGTAACGAAGACGGCACCATTTGGATTGCATACAATGGCGAGACATACAATTTTGCCCAGCTTCGTACCGATCTTCAGTCGCGTGGACACAAGTTTACCTCGAAGACCGATACTGAAGTGGTTATCCATCTTTATGAGCAATACGGAGTGGAGTGTGTACATCATATGCGTGGTATGTTCGCCTTAGCAATCTGGGATGAGAGTAGGCGCCGGCTCTTTTTGGCTCGAGATCGTTTGGGAGTGAAACCGCTATATTATGCTTTTGTGCCGGATGCGTTTCTGTTTGCTTCCGAGATCAAATGTCTGTTTGCTCACCCAAGTCTTGAGCGTGCTGTAGATAACGAGGCGTTTTACCATTTCCTGACATTTATGACAGCACCAGCACCTCAGACGCTGTTCAAAGGAATTATGAAACTTCCCCAGGGTCATCGTGCTATTGTGAACGAGCATGGCGCCATCACGGTAGAAGAATACTGGGATGTTTTTGATTCTGCACAGTCGGATGCTACGTATAGTGCAGATGAAAATGCAGAGAGAGTGCGGGCAGGTCTAAGAGAAAGCGTTAGGATGCGCATGGTGTCCGATGTGCCCTTCGGGGTTTTGCTTTCTGGAGGTATCGATTCCAGTACTAATGTAGCTCTGATGGCAGCCGAAATGGACCGTCCGGTTCAAACATTTTCAATTGGATACAAGGGCTTAGGGGTGGAAGAGTTCAACGAACTGCATCATGCGCGTCGGGTAGCCGAGAGGTTCGGTACTGAACATCATGAAATGGTCATTGGCCGCGATGACCTAATCAACTTTCTTCCTGACATGGTTTATCATCAAGATGAACCCATTGCGGATCCGGTCTGTGTGCCAGTACATTATCTTTGTAAACTGGCAAAAGAAAGTGGCACGAGTGTTGTTCAAGTAGGAGAGGGATCGGATGAGCTATTTGGTGGGTACAGCCACTGGCTAGCGGCGCTTCGTCTGAGGGAGGGTGCATGGTCTGCTTTTGGTTCACTGCCTAGCTGGATGCGGAGGCTCGCGCTAACTGCCTCGAGACCACTGTTGGACAACTTGCGTTTGGAATATCTCCGGCGGGGTGTCGATGGAGAAGAATTATTTTGGGGGGGTGCGATAGCATTTGGCGAAGGCAGCAAGCGCAGGATACTTACAGATTCATTTCTTCGTAGTGTGAGCGGACTAAGTTCTCACCAGCCTGTGCGGGAGCAACGACAGCGCTTTGATGAGCGCTGTCCTCGTTCTGATTATCTTTCGTGGATGAGTTATGTTGACTTGCATATGCGCTTGCCGGAATTGCTGCTCATGAGAGTAGATAAAATGTCTATGGCTACTTCAGTGGAGGCACGTGTTCCATTTCTGGATCATGAGTTTGTAGAAATGGTGATGTCGATTCCGCAGACACATAAGCTACCTCAGATGCGTACAAAGCATCTTCTCAAGCAGGCTGTTAGTGGAGTTATTCCTTCCGAGATTATTGAGAGACAGAAACAGGGTTTCCGCGTTCCGGTACGGCAGTGGCTTACGGAAGCGCTTGGACCGCTCGCTAATCACAAACTTCAAGCTTTCTGTGAGCGTACGGATTATCTACGTTGGTCGGAGGTGGAGAAATTGGTGCGCGTTCAGGACGAGTTAGTATGGTATTTGCTAAATTTTGTTCTCTGGCATGAGTTGTGGATTGAAGGCCTTCCTTCAAGCGACCTCGTCTCAATTGATGGTGCTTAAGCATAGGTTTGCGGGTGTTAGAGGACATTCATAAACTGGTAGCTGTACTCTAATCAGAATGTGTACGCTTACCAGAAACAGGAGTAGTGTGATTCCGGCAATTGCTGCCCGCTGAACTTGCGCCGGTGGTAGTTGCATCCACCCCAAAGTAAACAGTATGCTTACAGGAAGAATTGCAGGCAGCCCGTAGCGAGTCCCTGCAAATGTGAACATTACGGGGAGATGTGGGAAAATGTCTGATCGGATAACTACCATAATCCATATCAAGCCCATGCTTGCAATCAGCAACCAAGCGGTGCGCAGTTCTGCGTTGTTGAGCCTTGCTTTTGCCTCCCATGGTAGCCAAACTCGCAACAATTCTCGTAGCATCCCGATTATAGCAATCAGTGTTGCAGCGAAAAATGGCAGAAGTTGCCACCGGTTTAGTCCGGGTTGGGTTCCCCCAAAACCTGACCAGTACATTGTGAATAGCCAGCTGGGCAACTCGCGTAGCCATGATCTGGCTGTGCGCTGCCAAGATAGGATTGACCACAAGGCTCGGTTAGTGGAGATTCCGAAAATATTTCGCACTTCGAAGCGCGGCCACATTGATTCGGCTGAGGCGTTTCGTATCAGGTTGTTGAATACTCCTAGTTCCCCCCATATGCCTCTTCTAGCTTTGTAGGAGGTGAAAGATGGCGGTATATTGTCCGCATATTCTCCGGTTGCCAGTACTACACCGTCGTAGAGTACAGGTTCTGTACCGCCAATGGGCGCAGGTAAGCTTACGGACAAATAGGTTGCCTTTTTGGGGACTTCGGCAACCATTGCTCGGAACTGCCATGCGTCGTTGCCGAGAGTGGTCAAACTTGCCTCTGTGGAATCGGTTGCAAAGTACGGAAACTTCAACTTTGTCCCAGACGGAGCGTGTATCCAGGCGCCCACAGTAATTGTTTTTCCACGTAGGGCTGCAACTGTAGTTTCAGGAAGTACTTGTACAATTCCACGTGCAGCATAATCGGAATCTACTAAGAGTGCGTTCCGACCGATGCGCGCGTTTTGTTGATGTACCGTGGCTGGACGGAAATGTATCTTGCCTCCTGTATCGTGTAAGAACCAATGTGCTGGAACATCTAATCGAACGTGCAATAAAATGGTCGGCAGTATGATGCTAACGAGTACTATGACGATTACACTAAGTCTCCGAATTTTTGTGGGCAGTCTTATCACGAGCCACATTGTGGCAATGGGAATCCCAATCCATGCCGTTGATTTGACGAATAGACATAGCAATATGGCAGCTAATACCGATACCCCCCGTGCTACAGTTATTTTCCTGCTCAGTGTTGTGGAAAGAGTATAGAAGAGCAAGGTAATAGAGAAGATTGCGCCCGCATCACTGTTAATTCCGGTGGTAATGTCTCCCATGTGTTGGTTGAGAGCCATGAGAATTGCCACCCCGATTGGTAGCGCTGTTCTCCTAGGGAAAAAGTTACGTGTTGCTATGTACCCAAGCACGGTTGTGGATAGCCCTAGGAACAGGGTTGCAATGCGGCCTAGATTCATTGTGGTGCGGTCGGACAGATTGTTGAAAATGGCCATCGGTAGGCCTGACCAAAGGTAATAGGCGGAGTTTGTTAACCTACGGCGATCATACAACAAATTGCAGGGCGATCGATCCGGGCCATTCGGATCAACCTTTCGAAGCTCGTCTTCGTTGAACGCTATCCATGCAGTGACATCTTCTCCCCAAGGTGGGTTATTGCGAATCTGACTGTCATTTCGGTGTAGAGACCATGACAACCCGACTGCATCTCGCAGGCAGGCTGCAGCCACCAATTTTGCGTTGGCGAAATGGATGATTTCATCAACGTTGAAGCCGAGTGGTACAATCTGGATGCGCAACATTCCAAGTGAGAGTTGGGCAAGGAGCAGAAGAGCAATGGCCGGGTTCAGATGTGTGTAGCGCCGGCGCGAAGCCGACTGCATGCGTGCTGACATGGATGACAGTCTACCGAGCTAAGAGACGATTGTCAATCCTGGGTCTGCTGCCTGTTTCCCCGTAGGTCTTACGATTCTTTATTCATGAATATCATCTACCTGTGCCAGTATTTTCTCCCGGAACCAGCTGCTCCTTCTGCTCGCCTATATGACCTGTCTAATGCGTGGGTACATGCTGGACACAAAGTCACCGTGCTGACCGGTATGCCGAATCATCCAACAGGTGTCGTTCCTGAAAGGTACCGCGGTCGTTTGATTGCGCGCGAAAGCGTAGATGGTGTCACGGTGCTCCGCAATTGGCTTTATGCTACTCCGAACCAAGGATTTTTCAAGAAAACACTTAGCCATCTGAGTTTTATGATAAGCGCAGTAGCATTTGGCCTGCCACGTTTGGGTAAAGCCGATGTGCTTATTGTGAGTTCACCCACCTTTTTGTCTGTGTTCTCGGCCCTAGTCATAAGTTGGTTTCGGAACATCCCCTTTGTTTTTGAGGTTCGCGACCTTTGGCCAGCTGTTTTTGTTGATTTAGGCGTTATTACGAACCCTATTCTTGTCCGGTTTCTTGAGTTCTGGGAAATGTTTCTTTATAGACGTGCGGGGCTGGTGGTCACAGTTACCGAATCCTTTCGTCGCTTGCTAATAGAACGTGGGATATCGTCCCAGAAAGTTGTGACTATTTCCAACGGTGCTAACCTGGATTTCTTTTCGGTGGGTGCAAGAGACAATGTTGTACGCAGTGAACATGATCTCGGCGACCGGTTCGTGGTTAGCTACTTGGGAGCTCATGGGATTTCTCATGGTGTTGACACCGTGCTGCGAGCAGCTGAGATTCTTAAGCATCGGAAAGACATTGTTTTTCTGTTAGCTGGAGAGGGTGCTATGAAAAGAGAGCTGCTGGCGTTGAAGGAAAGCATGGTAATTGATAACGTGTTTATGTTGGGAGCGCAGCCGAAGAGGCGGATGCCCGATTTCTATCATGCTAGTGATGTATGTTTGGTGCCTCTACGGGACGTACCTCTTTTTGAGACTTTTGTGCCATCAAAGATGTTCGAAATTATGGCTTGTGGTGTGCCAATTGTCGCCTCGGTGCGTGGCGAGGCACGTGCAATCCTCGCTAGGTCTGGAGCTGCGCGGTTGGTCACGCCAGAAAATGCTTCGGCTCTTGCTCAGGCAATCGAGTGGATGGAATCTCATCCTCGAGAGCGAGAGCGGATGGGCGTTGCCGGGCGTGAGTTTGTCTGTGAGCATTATGACCGCGGGAAGATGGCGAGTCAGTATGCGCAGGTACTGGCGGATATAGCTAAATGACTACTTTCTTGGTGACAGGTGCGACTGGTTTTTTGGGCGAACATGTGATCAGGAGGTTGCCGGGAAGCGGAAGTAAAGTCTTGGCATTCGTGCGCCCCGGCAGTCGGACAGAGTGGTTAGAGCGGTACGGAGTAGAGATACGTGTCGGGGATTTGTCGCACAGGGCGGTATTGGCGCATGCCCTACAGGGTGTTGACGTGTTCTTAAATATAGCGTCGTTGGGATTCGGACATGCTGCCGACATAGTGGCAGCATCACAATCCTCCGGTGTCGAGCGGACTGTGTTCGTGAGCAGCGCTTCGGTATTCACTCGACTACCTGCAGCTACCAAGGATGTGCGAGTCCAAGCAGAGAAGTTGATTGCCAAAAGTGGCCTAAATTACACCATTCTGCGCCCAACAATGATTTACGGCAGTCCTCGTGACCGGAACGTCTGGAGACTGATTTGTTACCTTCGACGTTGGCCTGTAATTCCGATTGTTGGGCGGGGAGATGCACTTCAACAGCCAGTTTTTGTGGAGGATGTCGCTAGGGCTGTGGTGCAGGCCTCGTCTACTGAAAATGCAATTGGAAAAGTGTATAATCTTGGCGGAGCCACCCCGATATCTTTTGTTCAGATGATTGACATAGTTTGCGAGAGACTTCAACGCAGTGTGGTCAAAGTATACGTTGCGCCTCGTCTGGCACGGGCTTTCCTTTCCGTATTCTTCCGCCTTGGTCTTCGTATTACCCCTGAACAGGCTGCTCGTATTGAAGAGGATAAGGTGGTGGACATTAATGCGGCCGTTACCGATTTGCATTTCACACCTTTGGATTTCAATCATGGTTTGGAACGCGAGTTGCAATGGCTCAACAGTGAGCAGTTATAATGGTCATACTATGAACGCAATCTGGACGATGATAATCCGATTTATGAGGCGATCTGGTTGGTACGTACTCGGAGATGCTATGATCGTGGTAATTGCCTATCGGGTGGCGCTTACAGGACGCTTTGGTGGGGCAGCCCCCAGTACTCATTACCTAGAGGCTTTGAGTACTTTCACCACCGCGATCGTGATTGTGCATCTTGTGTCTAATCATTGGTCCGGAATGTACAGTCGCCTGTGGAGATTTGCCAGCTCCCCTGATGCACTTATCGTGGTGCAGGCATGGTTTGGAGCTGCGATTCCTCTGATGCTTCTAGATTTACTGCCAGCTGTACGTTTAGAGCCTACAATTCGGCCGTTTCCGTTGAGTGCGTTAGCCCTTGGGAGTTTTCTTTCCGCTGCTGGCTTCACCCTTTTGCGTTTTAGGACTCGTCTCCTATCAAGTACGCTCTTTCGTTTGAGACGTGCGAGGGAACAGAGCGTGGCGGGAAGAGGACCGATTAGGGCGTTGATTGTGGGTGCGGGCGAAGCTGGTCAGTCTCTTTCTTGGCAATTGCAGAACCGGAGAGGCGGTCGCGGTTATCAGGTGCTTGGTTTCATTGATGACGATGTAGACAAGCAAGGCTTTAATGTACATGGTATCCCAATTATTGGTAACCGAGATCAGTTGCCCGAGTTGGTTGTTATTCACAGAGTTGAACTCATTGTGCTTGCTATACATGCTATTTCTGGAGAGGCTTTTCGAGATATTCTCAGCATTTGTCAGCGCACTCCGGCTCGAATACAGATTGTTCCTGATGTTTTTGAGTCACTTGCCGAAAAACCTAATGTGCCGCTTGTACGTGACGTAACCGTTCATGACTTGCTTGGACGTGCTCCTACGGAGATTGACATTGAGGCATGTAGTGGAATGCTTACTGGAAGGACTGTTGTGGTGACTGGTGGAGCTGGATCAATTGGTTCTGAGCTGTGTCGTCAAGTAATGAATTTTAATCCAGACAAGGTATTAGCGGTTGATATCAACGAGACTGGATTGTACGAATTAGAATCTGAAGTGCGCATGCAACTTGGAGTTGATAACTTGGCAGTACGAGTGGCTGATGTCACCAGTGCAAAAGAGATGACCGACATATTTGGGCGCTACCGTCCGGCAGTGGTGTTCCACACAGCAGCATACAAGCATGTACCACTCATGGAATTGCACCCAAGGACTGTATTGCGTACTAATGTGATTGGTACGCTAAATGTGGGTAGGGCTGCAGGAATTGCGGGTGTTGAACGGTTGGTGCTGATTTCCACTGACAAAGCAGTTGAACCGGTTAGCGTTTATGGGGTAACCAAGCTTCTAGCTGAGCATGTGATTGCAAGACTGGCATCTGAAAGCCACTCTACTCTTTACACCAGTGTGCGTTTTGGCAATGTCCTCGGCAGTCGTGGCAGCGTGGTACCGTTGTTTGAGAAGCAGATTCTAGCTGGAGGTCCGGTTACCGTTACTCATCGTGACATCACTCGTTTTTACATGACAATTCCAGAGGCAGTGCGGTTGGTTATTCAGGCGGCGGTGTTCACTCAGGGGGGGGATTTGTTTATGCTGGAAATGGGCGAGAGTATTAGCATCAACGAACTAGCTGAGCGCATGATTCGGCTGCGTGGTCTACGTCCAGGCGTTGACATTCCTATTGAGTTCAGTGGTTTGCGACCAGGAGAAAAGTTGCACGAGGAACTTATTGAAGCCGAGGAGAGACGTGAGAATACTGAGCACGCACAAATATGCCGTGTGCTAGCAGGCAGTCGTTTGGCTAGCGGGAGTGACTTGCAGACATTGGAGGACTGGATAAGAGCCACACTGTTGATCCCAGAAGATCGACTAAAAGAAGCGCTGCATAGTTATGCTCGTGAGGGTCTAGATCAGTTGGTAGGGGTAGGGGATTAGACTCCATGATTGTTGTTCGCACTCCGTTACGTATAAGTTTCCTTGGCGGTGGTACTGATTTCCCTGAATATTATCGCGAGCATAGCGGTGCTGTTCTCTCAACTGCTATTGACAAATACATCTATGTCATTGTCAAACAGAGATTTGACCACAAAGTTTACGTCAACTACTCGAAGAAGGAAATCGTAGAGAATTTTACGGAACTGGATCACGAGTTGGTGCGTGAGGCGATGCGAGTAACCGAAGTTGAGCAGGGAGTAGAAATCACCACTCTTGCTGACGTACCCTCAAGCGGTACTGGATTGGGTTCCTCCAGTAGTGTTACGGTAGGTCTGTTGCAGGCACTTTACGCTTTCCGTGGACACTTAGTCACTGCTGAAACTTTGGCGCGCCAGGCATGTGAGATTGAGATTGAGCGTTGCGGCAAGCCTATTGGAGTGCAAGACCAGTATATTGCCGCCTATGGTGGCTTACGTCAGTTGGACTTCCAAGAGGATGGTAAGGTGAGTGTGATTGACCTAGGTCTTGGTCAGGAACTGTTACTAAGACTCAATCGCAATTTGATGTTGTTTTATACGCATATCACCCGTCCTTCGGCTAGTGTCCTTACTGAACAGAGGGATAACATTGGTGAACGCCGTGCCAGCCTTGTAGGATTGCGTAATCTAGCCCTTCAGGCTCGGGACTGTTTGAAGAGTGACGACCTGTCCGAATTTGGTGAACTGTTGCATCAGGGCTGGGAGCTTAAAAAGGGTTTGGCGAGTGGTGTTACCAATATTACTCTTGATGAACACTACCGGGCAGCACGAGAAGCGGGAGCTCTTGGTGGCAAGATTTCTGGCGCGGGAGGCGGTGGTTTTCTACTGTTGTACTGCCCATTGGCATACCAGGATGATGTACGAAATGCGCTTTCGTCCTTACGTGAGCTTCCCTTCGCGTTTGACAGTGATGGAAGTAGGGTTGTGTTCAACCTAGGCCGCTAATGCTCCACGACCTGCCTACGGATGGGCTACGGTGCAGGCACTACGCTTGACGAAAGCAAATCACTTAGTTAGAATTCAAAAACTGAATACTGTGGGATGAAGTATTGATGAGAGATTATGAGTATCGTCTTCTTGACGCTATAGCGGACAATCCTACCGTTACTCAGGCGGGACTAGCGTCTCAGCTTGGCGTAGCGGTGGGTAGCGTGAACTGGTATATAAAGCGTATGGTGGCTAAGGGATATGTGAAGGCCACGCGTATGCAGCGAACTCGCTTGAAATATCATCTAACGCCCGAGGGAGTGGCCCTGTTGGCACGTCGCACGAGCGAGTATATGGAGCGTTCACTGGGTGTCTATCGGAAATTGCGTAGGGCTGCTAGAGCGATGGCTGCAGAAATTCAGAATCGGGGAATTGAGAACGTTCTTCTTAGAGGAGATGGTGACTCTGCTGATATTCTCAAACTTACCTTATTAGAGCATGGTGTTATCTTGACGAACGTTACAGCTGATTGGGTTGTTAGATGTGTTGGTAGTGACTATCGCCTTGAGATGTCTACAGTCGAAGTGGAATTGAACCATTCTGTGGAGAGGGATAACGTTAGGACATGATGCGGGAACTTCATGTTACTCATAGGCTCAAGTGGCATGTGTTGCGAACTAAACCTAGGAAAGAACACTTGGTAGTATCGCAACTGAGACTTCGTGATGTTGAGGTCTATTATCCTACGTACTATCGGCAACGGAAAGGAAAAAAAGATGTGCGGAGAATCGCTTTTTTTCCTGGCTATCTGTTTGTACGTGCGGATCTTGAACAGATTGGCAGCAATGCACTCAAGTGGATTCCTGGTCTTGATGGAGTAGTTCAATTTGGCGGTCAACCTGCAGTTGTTGCGGAACACATTGTTACCGGCTTGAGGGCTAGACTTAGTGAAGTGCAAGAAATAGGAGACGCAGTGCCCGTGGGATTTAAAAAGGGGGATTCAGTGCAAGTGACGCGCGGGCCGTTCAGTGGCTATAGTGCCCTATTTGATTCACAACTACCGGGTCGTG